>NYSJ01000069.1 GCA_002682975.1 Paracoccaceae bacterium | reverse complement strand
TGAGCTGGTACTATCATAATGGTGGGCATGAACTTCACAGTGAGCTGGGATCAATATTTAATTTGAAATCCTTTCTTTGTGGTAATACCGGTCACCAGCCTGGCGGATGGTTTAACAAAGAGATAAATTCAGTTGCTGACCTTCAAGGGTTGAAATTTCGTATGCCTGGTTTTGGCGGTAAAGCATTAGGTCTAACAGGAGCGTCAGTTCAGGCACTTCCTGGTGGTGAAATCTACCAAGCTCTAGCATCTGGAGCGATTGATGGCGCTGAATGGATTGGTCCTTTTGCTGATGAGCGCATGGGTTTTCAAGAAATTTGTAAATTCTATTACACTTCTGGCTTCCATGAGCCCGGATCAGCACTTTGTGCCTCATTCAATTTGGACGTGTATGAATCATTATCTGATTCCCATAAAGCAGTGGTAGAAACAGCGGCTCACGCAACTCATAGCTGGAACCTAGCACAGTCAAACGCTAACAACGCGAAAGCTCTAGATCGATTAAAAGCCGGTGGTGTAAAAGTGTTGGAATTTGATGACTCAATTTGGGAAGCTTTTGGTAAAGCAGCCAAAGAAGCTCAAGATGGGTTTATGGACGATGACCTTTTTGCGACAATCCGTAACAGCTATGAAGCATCTATGGAATCAACATATTCTTGGATGAGCATGTCTGACGGAATCTTTGCTCAAAAACGAGATAAGTTTAGAGTTTAATTCTATCTCTAAGATTAGAGGGCGGGCCATGGGTTTTATGGCCCGTCCTTTTTATAACAACCATTTTCTCTTTTCAGAAAAGGTGGTTCTTGGGGGATTTTTATGGAAACTGCTATTACATTTGGCGAAAGCCCTATTCTTTGGGTCTTATCTCAGTTTTTATCAGCATTCCCCAATGCATACTCAGCATTATCGCAACCAAATTTGTGGTTAGACTGGATATCTTGGGAAAAAACGACAGAAGACAAACAATCTTTAATGCGATTTATTTATTATGGCGCGTCAATAGAGTTGTTCTTTGCTTTGAGCGTAACTCTCGTTTTTTACACAGCTTTAGCTATTTTCTACCGACCTTTGATGTGGAAGACCGTATCTGCCCTTGAAACGTTAGCCAATACTACTGGCAGGTTCTTTGCCTGGGCAGGCCTGACAATGGTTCTGATACAAATAGTAATCATTTTTATTCAACGTATTTTTGCTGTCTCTGAAATAACAATTGGGTTTGGGTTAGCATTTTCTTTTGATGTAAGCTGGTGGTCCGAAAGTTTGAAGCTTTACAACGCCATGATCGTTGCGCTGTGCGTCACCTATACATTCGTTCAAGGAGGACACGTTAGAGTTGATTTGATATATTCTGCAGTAGGTTACCGTACCAAACGACTTATTGATATGTTTGGTAGTATCTTCTTTATGCTCCCAGCAGCAATATTATTATGGATGTACAGTTGGTTTTTTTTATGGCGGCACTTGATTGTGCCAAAACCGTCCGCGTCCGACACAGTTGAAAAACTAGTTATGAAAGCAAGAGCACTGCGTTGGAATGTCGAAACTATTGGATTTTCCCCAAACGGATTTAATGCCTATTTCTTATTTAAAATGCTGATATTAGCCTACACGGCCTTAGTACTCATCCATGCGGTAGCGTTTTTCTACCGTTCATTTCTTGAGTGGAGTGAAGGAGAAGAATCAGAAGGTAAATACCTAGATTTAGACATACGTACTTCAGAAGAAGTGGAGCGATAAAATGTTGTTTGGCTTAGATGGAGTCGAAATTGGAATTATCATAGTATTTGTGACACTTTTTGCAGCTATTCTCTCGGGGTTTCCCGTAGCTTTTGCAATAGGCGGTGCAGGCGTAATCGCATTTGCAATTATCGCAATACTAGATGGCCAAGGGTTACTAATCCACCAGGCTATTGATACAGGTTCACAGGCCTTCAAGGATATCGTAGCATCAGGTATCAAGGCCGATGCAATATCAATTTTTACGCATCCTGAACTTCCTCGTATTGCTTATCCAGTTTTTCCAAATGGTTGGGAAGTTGCCTTGGATAGGAATATATCATTTGTTGTAAATCGGATGAATGAACGCGTTTTCGCAGGTCAATCTATAGAAACATTACTCGCAGTTTTGATGTTCGTGCTGATGGGAATTGTTTTAGAAAGATCCCGTATAGCCGACGAATTACTAACTAAGATGGCTAATGTTTTTGGACCTCTCCCGGGTGGATTAGCGGTTTCAATTGTCGTAGTGGGCGCGTTTTTAGCAGCTTCAACTGGTATTGTTGGGGCAACAGTTGTTACTATGGGTCTTCTAGCTCTTCCAACAATGCTTAGAAATAACTACTCCCCTGAACTAGCAACGGGTGTAATTGCGGCATCCGGGACTCTCGGACAAATTATACCACCTTCAATTGTTATCGTATTATTGGGTACACTTACAGGAGATATCTATTCTGCAGCGCAAGAGGATAGAGCCCAATTAGCAGGTTGTACCGATGCGCTGACTTACTTAGGTGAACCGGCTGTTGTTTCAGTAGGTACTTTATTTCAAGCCGCACTTCTTCCTGGAATAATGCTTGCACTTCTATATGCTTTATACGCTTTTGGATTTGCATTGCTAAACCCAAGTAAAGCACCTGCGATACAGGCTGATGGAGCCAATACAAGTTATCACGGCGGAGGCCGCAATGAACTGTTGATGTGGTCTCTTTTATTGCCAGCAGTCGCACTAGCGGTATTTCTTTTATCAATTGAATTTAACATTGTCGGTAGTCAGTCTACTATCGTTGATACCTATTCCGACGTTATGGAGGGAGCCGCACTTAGAACTAATGTAGGTCCTGAATGTGCCAAATCTATGATTGAACTTCATGGACAAGAGGCTTGGGATGCAGCCATTGCACAACAAGCCTCACTTGAGGCGGCGGGCGGAGTACAGGAATCCAGACAACTTACAGATGAAGAGCGCGCAACTCTGCTTGATGAAAAACTCGCTGCTATGTCGCCAATTGGTACGGGTATTGGTCTGGGAGCTTTCTTGCTGGGCCTAACCCTTATGTTTGGCAGAGCAGTAGACTTTATAAAGGATACGCGCCCACTACTGATTGGTGGCGTTGGCGTTGTTCTTCTTCTAATTTTTGATATTCTTTTTGTATCTGCACTAACATCACCCGGTGTTACTACATTAATAATAGCTATACCCGGCTTAATGGCTCTATACGGTGTCCGCGAAGCCTTATATAGATTGTTTGCAAATGATCTAATACGAGTGGTGTTCCCACCACTTATTTTAATCGTTGCAGTTCTTGGGTCCATCCTTGGAGGAATAACTAATCCGACCCCCGCCGCTGCACTTGGTGCTGGAGGGGCAATCTTACTTGCGACGGCTAGAAAACTAAGTAGCCATGGGTTGGCTGTTACACCTGTATTAAGAATATCATTGGCGATAGTAATAATGCTTTTGGTTGGGATAAATTTCGACATGAGGCTCATGCCCGATATGTCGATAGAAAATATCTTAGCTTTTACAGTCGCCTTTTCAGCCTTTATCTACACGATATTTGGTATTTTTTGGTCTTGTTGGTTTCTTTACAAGGAAGACATTCTGTCACCCGTTGTACGNGAAACCGCAAAAGTTACTTCAATGGTTTTCACAATCTTAATTGGTTCACAAATCTTAAATCTAGTCCTTATATCTTTTGGCGGTGAACACTATATCCAACAATTCCTGAGAAGCTTTTCAAACGAATGGACCGCATTCTTTATTGTGATGCTTGTCCTATTTATTCTCGGCTTTGTTTTAGATTTTTTAGAGATAATATACATTGTGATACCCATAGTTGGCCCAGTTATCTACGGGGGATCGTTTGATCCAAGCTGGGTCACAATTATGATTGCTATCAATTTACAAACATCATTCCTAACTCCACCTTTCGGTTTTGCTTTATTCTACTTGCGAGGCGTTGCTCCTTCACATGTAACTACACGGCAAATTTATCGCGGTGTTTTACCGTTTGTACTCATTCAATTAGTTGGGCTAGGAATTTTGGCCTTATTCCCACAAGTAGTAACAATTGTTCCAGAATTATTAAAATAAAAAANATTTACTATCTTTTTGGTTTTCTACTTTTGAGCAGAAAGAGTNCGCTAGGNGTAAAATGCAAGACGAGAANTTNACAAAGATTCCAACACAGGGTGTTCACCATATAACGTTGGTTGGGGCATCTCGAAAAATTTCTATAGACTTCTGGCAAGGAGTTCTTGGAATGCCATTTATTTTCGAGCAACCAAATTTAGATAATTCCGATGAATCACATCTTTACTTTGATCCCGGTGATGGCCGCCTAATAACTATTTTTACCGACGAAACTCGGCAAACTGTCAGCAAACAAGTATCCCAAGAAACAGGTGCTGTTCATCACATAGCTTTTGAATTAAGCCAAGCAGTCTTCGAACAAGTAGAGGCTAAGCTTAAAAAACTAAAAATAGCATTTTCTGGTCCAAAAGATCGCGGATTTATGAAATCAATTTACTTTCGAGATCCACTGGGCCTACTCATAGAATTGGCTTACTATACATTTGTAGTTCCAGAAGGTAGCCGTGTTGCCGATATAATGATCAGAGCTCACCGAATACGAGTGCGCGAAGGAGCCTACAATATAAAACAATTACATATCGCAATGGCTATTGAGGAAGTCATAGCGGAACGTGATAGTCTATAGTATCTTCAAGTTTCATCTGGGCGCTTTAATTCAAAATACTCTTTTATTATTGCATAATCCCGGTAACCCAATCGAGAAACTGGATTATACGTTTTCAGGTCAAAGCGGCCATTGACTATACAATCATCTCGCATATGAATTCCCACAACCTCTCCAAAAACAGCAAAATTAGACTTGCCAGAAAGGTTTATTATTTCAGTCATTTTGCATTCTAATGCTGCTGGACCACCGGCCACAAAAGGGCAGTTTATTGCCTTACACTCATTCTTTTCTATACTGGCAAATTCGAATTCATCAATTCCCTTAGGCAGAGCCTGAGACGATTTATTCATTAAAGTAATTTGCTGTTCAGAAACTATATTGACACAAAAAACACCAGTTTGACGTATATTGGCTACCGTATCTTTAGTATCACCCTGATCTACTTTTGAGGAAGTTGCTGAAAACATTACCTGTGGAGGAGCATAAGCCACTGCATTAAAAAAAGAATATGGTGCTAAATTATCGATACCATCCTGACCTCGAGTTGATATCCAACCAATTGGTCTTGGAGATACGATTGCACTAAATGGGTTATGGGGGAGCCCATGTCCTTCATTGGGGTCATAATACATAAAAAACCTGTTACTTTTCTGGGTTTGCCTTAACCTGCAATGCAATCTCATTTGCTTTATTACGTATAAAATTGTGTTCAGAACCAACAAAAAACATATTCACACCGTAGTTTTCTGTCCAAGATTTAGCTTGATTTGCGTCACCGATAAAGCTTGCATAACCCTTACCATTTTGTTTTGCCGCGACCCCAGTCTTTTTCAACGCAGCCTTTAACTCATTTGTGTCCTGATTTTCAAAGCCCATTCCCACAGATAAATCAGCTGGACCTGCAAAAAGCCCATCAATCCCATCAATACTTGCTATTTCCCCTGCAATCTCAACTGCAGATGGTTCTTCGATTTGGGCGATAACTACAGTTTCATCTTTCGACTGAGCCAAGAGTCCTGGCATTTTTTTTGTTGCATATCCAGCCCAACGCGTTGATCCTGCATATCCTCTTCCGCCAAGGCCAAACCTCGCGGCTTTTGCTATTTCTTCTGCTTGAAACACAGTTTCAACATGAGGTGCGACAATGCCAACTGAACCACAATCTAGCGCCCATAAAATTTCTCGGTGACTAGTATCCCCAACTCTTACTAAAACTGGAAAATCTAATGCACGGGAAACCGCCATGCACTCATCAATCGCCCGTCGGTCAAATGGTGCATGCTCTGCATCCAGACATAAAAAATCAAAGTCACTTTGAGCGAAGACTTCTATCATCACATAATGCGGTGTTTTAAGGAAGGTGCCAACCATAAGATCGCGCGACAACACGCGCGATTTAAATGAACTTATACGTGACATTCAGACCACCCTATATCCCTTGTTCCATTCCTAAACTTTTTTGGCCCCCTGAGAAAGACTGGCCAGTTTGGCATAAGCAATTTCCGGATCCACAGTTCCAAACCCTGCAAAAGTACCAAAACCACAATCGCTGCCTGCAATCACTCTATCTCGGCCAACGATGTTTACAAAACGTTCTAACCTTTGCGCCACTAAGTCAGGATGCTCTACGAAGTTCGTAGTTGTGTCAACGACACCAGGTACAAGTATTTTATCATCTGGAATGTCTGATTTACGATCTTTGAACACTTTCCACTCATGTCCATGTCTTGGGTTAGAAGTTTCGAATAGCACATAACCAGATTTGGTTGCCATCAAAGTATCAAACATCTTGGACATGGGAATATCACAGACATGAGGGCCCTCATAGTTCCCCCAACAAATGTGAACGCGAACTTTCTCTTTAGGTACATCCGATAGAGCGTAATTGAGTGCTTCTACATGAGAACCTGCAACCTTTACAAATTCATCATCGCTCAAATCATTAAAAAGCATGTGGCGCGATAGTGCCAAGTCGGGACAATCAAGTTGCAAATCTAAGCCAGCACTAACAATTGTTTCATACTCAGTTTTCATCGCATTAGCTAAAGCTTCTAAATATTTTTCACGAGAGGAATAGTAATCATTTTGTAAGAAGAGAGAAATAACACCTGGCGAGGCTGCATTCATAAAACCCCGTTCAGCTCCCGACGCCAAAACCGCAGATTTGAGATTTGCAATATCTTTTTCGAGCTCACCCTGTCCCTTTGACTTCACCTCTCCAACGCACATCGGCCTCGAATATTGCGGGGTTCCACCATCATTTGCTAAACGCTTAAGGAAGGACGGAAATTTCTGTAAGTCTGCTGGTGCATTACGTGGGCTGTCACCATCAAAACCTGTATACCGATCCTTGACATAAGTAGCATAAGAAATTTTTGACGTTTCGCCGTCTGAAACAATATTTATTCCAGCATTTACCTGCTTATTCACTGTTTCCAAGACGGCTTCAGTCATTGTTTTATCAAATTCTTCCTGAGAAAATGAGGCCTTATTTTCTCTTGCAAAGATATAGTCCACTACCTTTTGGGTTCTTGGTAGAGAACCTACATGTGTGGTTTTGATACTCATTTAATGCCCTTTCCAAGTTGAGCCAGCAGGATCAAGGGTAGCTCGAATTCTATATAGCGAACAATGCCCTGTCATTGCTGGCTCTACTCTATGCGCTAATCCGCTCGGAACTGAGACAGTATCTCCTGGATTTAAAGTTACTGATCCTCCATCATAAACTAACTTCCAGTGACCTCTCACTGGCATAATGACATCACTTCGATCGATTTTTTCCATTTTATCACTGCATGAGTTACGGGTCAGAAACTCAACCTCAAAACCTGGCTTATCTCTCAACATACCATTCTCACCAATGACATTAGCTGGTGCCGTATCGGATAAAGAAACCATATCCCAATATCGCGCAACATGGTTAGGAACCACTTCTAAAGTTGTTGGTTCAGGATAACTTAACAATTCCTTATCCGTAAGCTGCGGCATTGGTTTTTCATTTTCTGGAAGCAATTGACCCTTTTTTGTATCGTATAGCCGGCCTTTTTCAGATAAAATTAAACCATGGTTGGACGCATCTTCAATCACCTGAGGCGCCCAAATTACGCCACCCCCGGCATCATCACCTCCTAGGATCGCCATTATCATCCCATAATCTGTTCCAATATTTTCAAACCCACGAAAAATACCCGTTGGGATATTTATTATATCACCTACCTCTAGAACAACTTCTCCAGCCGTTCCCCATCGACCCCAAAAAAACCTCCAGCGACCAGAAAGTACAAAAAAAACTTCGGCAGTTCGGTGCGAATGCAATGAGTTTCTACATCTGGGGGGTTGTCCTGCCGCACCAATATTAAATCCATGAGGCAGGTTTAAATGTACATGCTGATCCACACTTTCAGAAACACCACCACCAATTATCGTAAAATTCTCCTTTTGATCCGAGCCAGGAGTGTGGGCATCGATAAAAGCGGTTTTACACGGTATCAGGTCACCATAACGAACGAGGCGCTCTGCTATTTCAGATGTTTCTGTAGACATATCACTATCCTATCACTTTATATTATAAAAATCCTTCGCAGTTTTATAGAAAACCATTTCAGAATCCACTTTTGGAACAATATTCCGATAAGCTTGAATTAAACTTGAGTAATCTGAATAGAGACTATCTACTGGGAAATTGGAACCGAACATGCAACGGCTTGAGCCAAATTGATCAATGCATTCATTTATTATGGGAGTAATAGAGTTCTGGTTCCAATCATGATCAAACATTCCTAAACCAGATATCTTACAAAAAACATTTTCTATATTTGATAGTAGTAGTAAATTTTTTGACCATTTTGCCAGCCCTTGCTCAGATCGGTCTCCAGGACTACCTGCATGACATAGTGCAGTTTTAGTCTCAGGTGCAGCGCTTAATACATTTGCTGCCTCTTCAATAAGTTCAGGAGTAAGTTGTAGGTCGAAAGATAAATTGCGATTACCCAACTCTACTAGACCGTCACAAAAAGCTGAAGAACTCAATAAATCATTTGTTCCACTTTTGGTGTCTTCTTCTGATGAACGCCCAACAATTTGCCTTACTCCCCGAACGCTTGGTATTGTTTGAAAGCGATCTAAATCTTTATCCAGCGTTGAAGATGTGAGATCACAGTAGACGACCTGGACTAAAGGCCAATCAGGATTCGCCTCAGCAATTGAGTCAATCCACATTGCTTCTGCGACTGGATCAGCAGCGCCCACCTGAATATGAACCGATGCTCGAAAACCCTCTACTTTAGCGTTTTCACGAAATTCTTTGAGCAAATAATTTCTCTGGATCGGCGTTGGATCCCCAAAAAACCGAACCACTCCTTTAGCTTCAAGCCAAGGATATGAAACCTTCCTTAGATCCCAGAGATGATGATGTGCGTCAATCATGCTAAGATCTTTTTCCTGTTAGATAGATCGGTAAGAATCTCAATAACTTTATGTTTTTATACACTGCCAATACCAGTCGTCCTTGACAAAATATCAATGCCCTGATTGTACCAAAAGTGTAGTAAATCGATAAAAATCCAATTTTCGGTAAGTTTATCGCCTGATCGCCTATACATATCAATCACGCGCATATCTGAAGGTTTACTAGTAGCAGGCATACCCATAAAGCCACCTGCGGGAGTTAAAGTAAGATTTGCCCACCCGAAGAAACCACCAAAACTTCCCTCTGCAATACGGGCTACATGACCGTTAAAAATTTTGTCAGTAAGTCCATCTCTAAATGGACCTGCATGTTGCTCTGCATAGCGCTCTATGGTGTACGCAGCGCCAATACCTGCTGGCCCCCACCAAATCATATCCTCATTCCAGCTTCTCGGTAGTTCAACCAAAAGACCTTCTTCGTCTCGACCTTTCCAATCCCTTATATCGTCAATCATAAACTCTATTGTTTGGAGGGTTTTTATTCCTTCTTTTGGATCAGCATCACTAAACATAAGACCGTCATGCGTCATCGGGCCGGGCTGCACGAGCTGAGCACCAGTTTGAACAGGAAAAGGTTGCAGACCAGCCTGCATCATTAATTGTGGAATATCAAAAAACATTGCTGTGTCAGTAATTTTTCCGTCATCAATCCGTAAAAATTCTGCATAACGCAACATTGCTATTTTTCGGGTAGGGGGTATGCCTAACCACGAGTGGTCAAATAACCCCATCAAATGGCCCATTGAAGCAACCCAAACTCCTCCAGCCTCTTGCTTATTCTCACCGGCCATAAAAAGATCCATGCGTCTCTGCATTTTCGTCAAAGAGTGTTTTAGAGGTATCCAAAACCTCTCTGCCACCTCATTAGGATCAGAAATTTCGTTAAAGGGATGATACCCGCGCCAAAGCGCATTTGGCGCGCAATATTCAGAGGCTTTCAAAGGATCAGCATCTATTTGCGCATAATAGTCACGCACTAAATCCTTCGCATTTTTAAAACCTGCCATTTTCTTCCTCTCACAACTTAATTTTAGCTACAAACAAACTTTTTAATTGTTTTTCCGAGCCTTACTTATTTGCATAATCAGGTCAAATTCATTGAAAAGCTGCCACTCCGCCTCGATGATGTCCGATCTTACCCGCCACTGGGTAATCCCCCATAATTGGCAGGACTTACCAGTAGGCTTTTTATAAATCCCATCTCCTAGATGGGTTCCGTCCGCACTCCAGCGAGCCGATATTAACCACCCATCCCGCTCATTACCCATCCAATAAACCTCATCCACTTGAAAGCTTAAGTCAGGAAAAGCAGCCCTGATTGTTTCTACATAAGTTTTATAAGCATCCCGTCCCTCAAAAAGACGATTTGTGGTTCCCTCAAACTTAACATTATCGGCATAGCGATCTTTCAATGCGCTCAGATCACCATTCCAAATATTATCATGAATATTGCGCGCAAACTTGTCTGGATCAAAACCCATTGATGGCTCTGACAAGTATAGAGGCTTTGGGGGAGTGGCAGACTGCCGCAAGTCCGTCCACACTGCATTAGACCGCGGCCAACCTGCTGGAGGTTCGCTAATTAATCTTTCTGCTTCTTCCCATAAATCAATGTCAAGTTGCTGCAGCATAGCAGACGTATTGTAAAGCACATGTTCGTGAAAAATTTCATTTTCTAAAGCTATACAATTAGCTATTACCATAACACTTATTTTTTTATCTTTTGGCTCTCCATATCGGCTGATCCCAGTGTTTGTACCAATAATTCGGGTCAAATGAGATGTGTGAAAACCCGTGCTATCGTCACCAGCCCAAATTACTTCTTCTGCATCCAGAATTATATCGGGAAAAGCTCCCGTCGTATGATGCGTATCACTGATAATTTTTTCGCAACCTAATTGCAGACCGTAATCGTCAAATACTCTCGAATCTTTAGAATAAGTTTCACCAATGTACTCGACTTCACGACTATCAGTTTCCCAAATTCTATGGGTAATTCGAACGATATAGTCGACAATATTTTTATAACTTGGGTCAAAGCCCACCAGCGCCTGGGATGGACCAAAATCTGACGGAATACGTACTGAACGACCAGACGTATATTTATCAAGTGAAATTGAAAAATCGGTCGGCATGTGAAACCTGGCCAGTGGTTTTGCAGGATGAAAAGATTTTTTGATACTGCCGCTATTTGTCATAAAGCTAACCTTTCACTGCGCCAGCAGTTAAACCACTTACAATTTGTCTCTGAAAAAACATCACTAGAAAGAACAAAGGAACGATAGCACTTACTACTGCTGCCACTGCGAACATTACATTCCCTTGTTCTCTTACAGAACCAAGAAAGCTTGCAATTCGCGGGACCATGGTTTGATTTTCGGAACTTAAGAGCATCGATGTAATTGCGAAATCATTATATGCGAGGAGAAAACTGAACAGGCCCGTTGTAATTACACCTGGCCACATAACAGGTATAATAACATGCCGAAAAGCTTGGAAACGCGTACATCCATCCACCATGGCACTTTCGTCCATATCTTTTGGAATATTGAGGAAAAATGAATGTAACATCCACAGCGTAAAAGGTTGATTAATCGCAACTAGAACAACAATGGTTGTGGATAGTTTACCCCATAAGTTCCACTCAAAGAATGGCAGAAGGTAACCAGATACTAAGGTGATATGAGGCATAGCTCGAAAGATCAGCGCTAGTATAAGCAACCAAAAAGCATATCTAAATCCAGAACGTGCGAGCGCATACCCCCCCAACGTTCCCATTGTAAGGGAAATCGTTACTGTAAAAAACACTACCACGGCAGTATTTAAAACATGCGACCAAAACTCCTCCTCTATCCAGGCACCATAATAGCCATTCCCAGTAAATGAATTGCCAGTTTCCACGAAGGTCATGACACCATAAATTGCGTTCCGCCAATCTGCCTTTGAAAAGAAATCACCCTGTACTTTAAATGAGCCCCAAACAGTCCAAATAAACGGTCCAATAGCTATTAATAACCACAAAACAACCATACTGGTAGAAAACCAAGTTAACAGCGGGGCTCTGTTTTGGAATGAACTTGCCATGTACTAAACCCCTTTACGGTTAAAATCGCGCCACGTGCGAATGAGGACTGGGGTCAGAATAATGCAGACAAATATGATTGTTAGCATTGATGTTGTAGCTGCGGACCCATAAAGCTTCGCATTACCGAAAAGATCATTAAAAATAATCCATGATAAAGATGTAGCTTTAGCAGAAGCTGAGAACCCTACTATTGGTTCAAAGACACGAAGCCCATCCATTAATTGCATTAATAGAATGAATATAGCTAACGGCATCATATATGGAACAATCACAAATCTGACTCTTTGCCATCTACTAGCCCCATCAATTTGGGCCGCTTCCAAAGTATCACTAGGAACGGTTTGAAGGCCTGCATAGAATACGACAAATGCAAATGGCGTACTGTGCCAGATCCCATAGATAATCAGCATTATCCAGGTCAACGTTGCTGATGCTTTAAGGCTAAGATCCGGATCATCAAAAAGAAGCTGGAGAGTTGCGCCAATTATTCCATCTGCATCAACCATCCAAAATAAAATTAATGACCCGATAAGTGGCGTGACAATCATGGGCAGGAGGGACGCAAAAATTGTTGGACCTTTCACTACTTGCGGTAAGCGATTTACTCCAAGGGCTATGAACAAACCCAAGATCAGTACCGACGGAGCGACTAAAAAAGTATAGGTAAGTGTGAAAAATAGCGCTTTATAAAACGGTAAATTATAAACACCGCTTACAAAGCCAACAAATGTTTCAGAAGTAGTCCAGATATTTGCAAGCTCATCGAAGGCAAGATGGCTTCTGTTGGTATATGTCTTAAGAGAATTATATTTGCCAAGCGGTGCACTTTTTCTTAGATCAGCAGTCGCATCAGGATCCGCTTGAATAACTGTCTCACATTTAAACGGCCCGCAGTTTTCAACCTCAACCATAACTTGTTCATGTTGGACGAATAATGACTGAACTACTACCGACGCAATAGGTAGCGCTATAAACAGAACCATGAAAAAAAGTGATGGAAGAATAAACCAGAAAAAAGTGCGATGCTTCATGTGTCAAATACTTTATGAGATGGCGCCAAAAATGGCGCCATCTGTATTTCTAAATTTTATTTCAGAAAACCTTTTTCTTGTGCAGCTGTAGTGTAAGCAGCCTCGATATCAGCTAAAGTTTGCTCCGCACTCTCGTTACCTTGAAGAAAGTCTGGAACTTCGGCAGCGAACGCCCCGTGCAACAAGCCCATGTAAGGCAGCATTGGATATGGCTCTGCACCTGCTGATGCCACCAAGGACACACCTTCAGCCGATTTACCCGGCACGTAAGCATCCATTAACCAAACAGCTTTATCATTGTTTGCTTTCACCATCTCTGACGAAACACCATTTACTAGAGCTATAAAAGTAGCTTCAGCATCTTCATCACTGATGTTCTTTGCAATAGAAAAACCGTCCCACCATAGGGTTGAAGCAGGTCGTGACCCACCGGCAACAGTTGGCGCGCCTACTGGCACTGTGTTTTTAACAACTGCAGGAGTTGACCCTTCGTCATCGATTAATCCTCCGACGGATGATCCCCACATTTCAGCCATTGCCAATTCGCCAGCTTCCCAAATTGGGGCTACAGCAGCTGTGTTATAAGTCAAAAAATCCGGATTAGAATACTGCATAAGCGCCTTGAGCATCTCAAGAGTCGCAACACCTTTTGCGTTGTTTACCGACGCCTCTGCGGTGCCTGGCTTAAAGAATTCACCACCATGCCCGATGTACATATTTACGACTTCTTCTCCCAAGTTCCAATCTGATTTTGTAAGCATCGCAAATGGATACTTCATAATACCAGCGGCACGGATAGCTTCCGCAGTTTCCAGAACCTGTTCGTAAGTGGTAGGGGCTGTCTTGCCGACTTTGTCCCTGGCTTCCAAGCTGGAATGGGGGGCCACCTGCTGCACAACGTCAAGCTCGCCCGCGGAAGCAGCTTCAGACAAC
>NYSJ01000068.1 GCA_002682975.1 Paracoccaceae bacterium | reverse complement strand
AGGTACGTGTCTATTTAAGACATGAAATAAAAACTCTCCAACAGAAACTTGGGGTGACCACTATAATGGTCACACACGACCAAGAAGAAGCTCTCTCTATGGCTGATCGTATTGTCGTTATGAACGAGGGTAAGGTCGAACAGATAGGTTCTCCTAATGAAGTTTATTGTAAGCCACAGACATTATTTGTTGCAGATTTCATTGGAGAAATGACCCAATTCACAGGCACTGCAAGTGGTGGAAATTCTGTCAAAATTGGGAATACAGAATTAAATACTGTGGCGCATCAATTCGGTGACGGCCACGAGGTCTCGCTAACCATTAGGCCAGAGGATATAATACCCTTGGGCGCCAAGCCTGAGGCAAAAAAAGGCGCCTCTAATTCGACTAAGAACATTTTTTCAACGAAGCTCGAGGAAATGGAATTTTTGGGTTCTTTTTGGCGGTGCAAGTTAAAGGCTGATGAATTTTCTGAGGTATTGGTGACAGCAGATTTTTCTGTAAATGCAGTAAGGAGACTTTCTTTAGAGCCAAACCAAAATTTGTGGATTGAAGTACCTTCGGAAAGCATTTTGGCTTTTAATCTTCAAGTGACCTAACTATGAATTCGACTAATATAGACAATACAGCAGTCAGGCCGACTGGAGTAATAAAAGCTAAACTCAGTCGAGACGACATAATAATGCGTGGTGGTATGGCAGTCATTGCACTCTACCTGGTAATAAGTTTGGTATTGCCACTTTATTCAATGTTCTCAAAATCATTTTCGACGTTCCAGTATGATTTGTCAAAATTTGAAGTCCAGGTAAGTGATGATGCCGGTCAGTTTCCTTCTGCCAAAGCAAATCTCCAGAGTTTAAATGACGAATTGCAAGCTCTTTCAAATGCGGAGCTGAGTACAGGTTCTGGCGGACGACTTGGCGTTACCGTATTTTTTCCAGACTTTAGTTTTCGTAGTCCTATTATATATCGTATTCGAAATGTAGATCAGCAAGGAAGGTTTCTAGTAGGTTCGACATTAGTTACTGGAACAGATTGGCAAGANTTAGATAGCAATAATTTTCGTAGGGTTCAGTTGCGGCCTGTAAGGTCGACTGGTTTATCGAATTTCATAAATTATTTTTCCACACCGGCATTGTTTAAATCAATTCAGAATTCGATATTTATTTCCATAATTAGTACCATAATTACTGTGATTTTAGCATTTTGGTTTGCCTATGCTCTTAATCGTAGTTGCATGCGCTTCAAGGGCTTTTTTAGGCTAATAGCAATGGCTCCAATACTTGTTCCATCACTGCTTCCGGGGATAGCGTTGGTTTACCTTTTTGGTGCGCAAGGGGTCATCAAGGGCTTGTTATTTGGCGCGAGCATTTATGGTCCTATTGGAATCATCATCGGATCTGTATTTTTCACCTTTCCGCATGCATTCTTGATAATATCTACTGCCCTGGCTATTTCTGATGCTCGTTTGTATGAAGCCGCNGTTTCTTTAAAAGCCTCTGCGTGGAAGACTTTTTGGACCGTTACTATTCCCGGCGCAAGATATGGGATAGTCTCAGCAGCTTTTGTTGTATTTAACCTCGTTATAACTGATTTTGGTTTGCCTAAAGTTATCGGTGGACAATTCAACGTTCTGGCTGTGGACATATATAAACAAGTTATTGGTCAGCAAAACTTTGAGATGGGTGCTGTCGTTTCTGTGGTTCTCATAATTCCGGCGATTCTAGCATTCGCGATCGATCGATTTGTTCAAAGTAAACAAGTGGCCTTGCTGACTGCTAGGTCGGTTCCTTTTCATCCCAAACCAAGTACCAAGACGGATCTGACATTTACCATTTATTGTGGTCTGGTTGGATTTTTCATTGTGGGCATTTTAGGTATTTGTCAATTTGCTGCCTTAATAAAGTTCTGGCCATACGACCTGAGCTTAAGTTTGAATAATTATCAATTTGATAAAATGGATGGTGGTGGATGGGCTGCTTATTATAATTCGATAAAGATGGCTTTGTTGACTGCTTTAATAGGCACATGNGTGATATTTTTTGGAGCCTACTTGGTTGAAAAATCCAGTGGGTTTAAGACCGGCAGGGCAGTATTCCAAATGTTTGCTATGTTGCCAATGGCAATACCGGGTATGGTGCTAGGCCTTGCCTANATTTTCTTTTTTAATAACCCAGAAAATCCNCTACACGTAGTATACGGAACAATGGCCATTCTTGTTATATGTACTGTTACNCACTTTTATACCGTTTCACATCTAACAGCAGTTACTGCTCTTAAGCAAATGGACAGTGAATTTGAGTCGGTCTCAGCTTCCCTGAAGCAACCTACGTTTAAGCTTTTCTCAAGAGTTACGGTGCCAGTATGTTTGCCAGCAATTCTAGATATTGCCATCTACTTATTCGTTAACGCAATGACAACTGTTTCTGCGGTTGTTTTTCTTTATTCGTCTAAAACTTCATTGGCTTCAATTGCAGTACTAAATATGGATGATGCAGGTGATATTGCTCCTGCAGCAGCGATGGGTATGATGATTTTTTATACGAATATTTTTGCACGAATCATACACTTAGCACTGTCAAAGGGTGTCTTGAAACGAACTCAAGCCTGGAGATCTAATACTTAAATTTAAAAACCGCCTACCATTTTCTTTTTTGAGACGAATTTTCTATTACTTCTTGACAATTTTCCTATTTATAACTGATAGTTAGTGATGATCCGCTTCATTACATTTGTCGATTCATTTAATTATCGTATTGGTCGATTTGCTATGTATGGTATTTTCGTAATGATGGGTATCTTGCTATGGTCATCTGTATCAAAAACATTTTTCAACCCATCACTTTGGACCCTGGAAATGGCTCAATTTTGTATGGTTGCTTATTACATGTTAGGCGGAGCTTATTCGATCCAGATGGGATCCAATGTGCGAATGGATTTACTCTATGGGGAGTGGGATAATCATCGGAAGGCTCAAGTTGATGCAATAACAATAATATTTCTAATAGTTTACCTTATATTCATGATTTGGGGTGGATGGGAAAGTTTTATGTACTCCTTAAGTTATGGGGGAGAGCGTAGTTCGTCCATTTGGCGACCGTANATTTGGCCAATAAAACTNATAATGCTTTTTGGTCTTTCCATGATGCTACTTCAANCANTATCAGAGTTTTTCAAGGATATTTTACGCATCAAAGGTTATGATTTTGGAGAAAAGAANTAATGTCGTATGAGATGATTGCTATCTTGATGTTCTCAACGATGATGTTGATGNTNCTNACAGGTCAGCGTGTCTTTGGGGCTATTGGGTTTGTTGCAGTTATGGCNGCTTTTTTNCTNTGGGGAGATAGGGGNGGATATGATATTGGTTTTGCTGCAGCAATAAAGTTAATGAAATGGTATCCCCTCNTAACATTACCAATGTTTATTTTTATGGGATACATTCTATCAGAGTCAAAGATAGCTGATGATCTCTATAAGATGTTTCATGTTTGGATGGGTGGGATTTCAGGAGGTCTGGCCATTGGTACAATTGGCCTGATGGTACTTATATCAGCTATGAATGGCCTTTCTGTGGCTGGGATGGCCATTGGGGCAACTATAGCACTGCCTGAGTTGCTCAAACGTGGTTATGATAAAAGGATGGTCACGGGAGTAATTCAAGCAGGATCTTCACTAGGAATATTAGTGCCTCCATCAGTNGTTCTTGTNCTATATGCAATGATTGCTCGTCAACCAGTGGGNCAGCTTTGGTTAGCAGGAATTATACCAGGACTTATAATGGCGGCCATGTTCATAATATACATTGCCNTACGATGTCGNATCAGCCCTTCCCTTGGGCCTGTTCTTCCGATTGAAGATCGGATGATTCCATTACCCGTAAAATTAAAACTTTTAGGCGCGGGTTTGTTACCTTTATTCATATTTTTTGCAATGATGGTTCCCTTTATAAATGGATGGACATCTTTAGTCGAAAGTTCAGCAATTGGAGCAATTGCAGCTTTTGTTGCAGCGCTAGCAAAAGGACGGATGACGCTTGAAGNTTTTGAAAATAGTGTCCGAAAGACCCTTGGGATTTCATGCATGTTTATGTGGATTATTCTAGCGGCTTTAGCATTCGGCGCTGTTTTTGATGGTTTAGGCGCAGTGAAGGCCATCGAAAGCCTCTTCACTGAACAGTTTGGTTTATCTCCATGGGTTATTCTAATTTTGATGCAGCTTAGTTTCATAGTCATGGGAACATTCTTAGACGATACAGCAATGTTAGTAATCGTGGCGCCACTATATGTTCCTTTAGTTGGCGAACTAGGCTTCAATTTAATCTGGTATGGAGTGCTTTACACAATTACAACACAGATTGCTTATATGACGCCGCCGTTTGGTTATAATCTATTTCTGATGAGAGCTATGGCTCCTCCAGAAATCAGCCTTAAAGATATATACACTTCTATTCTGCCATTCGTTTTAGTTATGGTTTTTGCACTAGTAATAATAATGACATTCCCAGAATTAGCTCTTTGGTTACCAGGGGAAGTGTATGGAAATTAATTTTGAGAGATCCCATTTAAAGGGACGAAAGTTGAGGAGAGTATCATAAAAAGGAGAATATTATGACAACTAGACGTAAGTTTTTAACCACAGCGAGTATTGGTGGTGCAGCGGCATTAGCTTCACCTGCAATAGTCCAGGCGCAAAGCACAATAAAATGGCGATTTCAAACGTATGCTGGTGGTGCTCTAGGAGAGCATGTAACCAAGCCAGTAATTGATTACATAAATGCCAACTCTAACGGGGAGCTGCAGGTAGAGCTATTCTACGCAGATCAAATAGTTCCTACCGGAGAGCTGTTTCAAGCTTTGCAAAGGGGTACAATTGATGGAGTTCACTCCGATGATGACTCAATGGCATCGCCGACCCCATTGCGAATGTTCGGTGGATATTTTCCATTTGCTACCAAACATATTCTTGATGTTCCAGTACTGTTTAATCAGTATGGATTAAAAGAAATTTGGGACGAAGAGTATGCAAAAGTTGGCGTAAAATGGATTTCAGCGGCTGGTCAGGATCCTTGTAATTTTAACACTAAAAAGGAAATCACAAGTGTTGCTGACCTAGATGGGTTAAGGCTTTATTCCTTTCCTACCGCGGGGAGGTTCTTAGCTAAATTTGGTGTTGTGCCAATGAACATCCCATACGAAGATGCCGAGGTTGCAGTGCAAACTGGTGAGCTTGATGGAATGGCATGGTCAGGAATTACCGAAGATTATACTGTGGGATGGGCCGATGTAACGGACTATTTTCTTACAAATAATATCTCTGGCGCATGGATCGGCTCATGGTTCATCAATGAGAAGAGATGGGCAGACTTACCGGATCACCTAAAATCAGTGGTAATGGCNGCGACGGAAGCTGGTCATACATATCGTAACCAATGGTATTGGGGTGGTGAAGCGGCATTACGTGCAAATGGTGATAAGCTCGCGTTACGGTCAGTTCCTGCTGCGGAATGGGCCGAAGTTGAAAATGCTGCCAAGGATTTCTGGGAAGAAGTAGCCCAAGAGGGTGAGGTGCATCAAAAGATTGTAAATATCTTTAAAGAGTATAACTCAGTTATCAACCAGGCTGGAGCACCATATAATTTCGAGTAAAAATTAATATTTGAGCGCCCTAAAACTTAGGGCGCTCTTCAATAGGGAAGAATTAATATGATCGGAAATTTGACATTCAAAGAGCTGGAGGCAGCGGTAGGCGATGGTACTATTGATACTGTGCTTGTTTGTTTGGTTGATATGCAAGGAAGGCTCATGGGTAAGAGGTTCCATGCTAAGCACTTTATTTTGGACGGATACAAAGAGACGCATTGTTGCGATTATTTGTTAGCTACAGATCTAGAGATGGCTACACCGGATGGGTATGCCTCTACCAGTTGGGAAGATGGTTATGGCGATTATACTATGAAGCCAGATCTTACTACTTTACGNAGGACGCCTTGGCTAGATGGGACCGCATTGGTGATCTGTGATGTGTTAGACCATCACACGCATGAAGAAGTAAGCCATTCACCTAGGGCTATTCTAAAAAAACAAATCAAGCGACTTGAAAAGATGGGCTTNGACCCGATGATGGCCACAGAGTTAGAATTTTTTCTTTTTGAAAAAAGTTTCAAAGAGATACAAGAAGACGGTTTTAGAGAATTAAGACCCATCAGCGCGTATAATGAGGACTATCATATTCTTCAAACTACAAAAGAAGAACATATTATGCGTCCTATTCGTAATTATTTATGGGATGCTGGCATNCCAGTTGAAAATTCAAAAGGAGAGGCAGAGACAGGGCAGGAAGAGTTAAATATTAAATATGGAAATGCNCTTAATACGGCTGAGTATCATACAATTGCTAAACATGCCGTNAAAGAAATTGCCTGGAGNCAGGGGCATGCNGTTACCTTTCTACCAAAGTGGCATCATGATAAGGTCGGCTCTTCGTCGCATGTTCACCAGTCTTTATGGCAGGATGGCGAAAATGCGTTCTATGACCCTTCCGATAAACTAGGAATGAGCCANTTAATGAAGCACTACATGGCCGGTTTATTACATTACACGTCAGACATTACATTTTTTCTTGCTCCTTACGTTAATAGCTACAAGCGTTTTGCAAANGGGACGTTCGCTCCTACCCGTATTATATGGTCGGTAGATAATCGTACTGCTGGATTTCGCTTGTGTGGAGCTGGAAGTAGTNGTGTCCGAGTAGAATGCAGAATAGGTGGTTCAGATATGAATCCCTACTTAGCAATTGCTGCGCAAATCGCTGCGGGGTTGGCAGGAATAGAAAACAAACTAGAGCTTGATGAGCCTGCTAAGGGCGATGTTTATAAGGGTGACACCAAAATGATTCCTGAAAATTTGCGGGAAGCAAAGTTTGCGTTGTCTCAATCAGAAATGCTGAAGTCTGCTTTTGGGGAGGAGGTCGTCAAACACTACTGTCGAGCTGCAGAAGTTGAGTTAGAAGAATTTGATAGGGTGGTCACAGATTGGGAAATAGCAAGAGGTTTTGAAAGAGCGTGATATTATGAATGAAATTAAATGCATTTCACCAATTGATGGTGCAGTATTTGCGAAAAGAAATACTCTATCCTTAAAAGAAGCAAAAGAAGAGATCCAATGCTTACGTGCGGCGCAAAAAACCTGGTCAGCTCGGCCATTGGCTGAGCGTATATCTTTGGTCATGGCTGGCGTTGAAGCTATTGGAGAAATGAATGATCAAATAGTCCCAGAGCTAGCCCAAATGATGGGTCGGCCAATAAGGTATGGTGGTGAGTTTGGGGGCTTTAAGGAGCGCGCTCAATATATGAGTGAGATAGCTGAACAAGCACTTCAAAATATTGAGGTGAGTGATGATCCCACTTTTAAACGTTATATAAAGCGGATCCCACATGGAGTAGTTTTTGTTATTGCACCTTGGAATTATCCATACATGACAGCGATAAATACAATCGCCCCTGCACTCATAGCAGGTAATGTTGTGGTATTGAAGCATGCAACCCAAACTCTTCTGGTGGGTGAACGCCTCGTTGAAGCTTTNAACTCTGTGGGTATACCAAAAGACGTATTCAGTAATATGTATCTTGACCATGGTACTACGTCACGCTTAATTGAAGAAAACGCATTTGATTTCATTAATTTTACTGGATCCTTAAAAGGCGGTATCGAAATGGAAAGGGCTGCGGCTGGGACTTTTACTCCTGTTGGAACTGAACTTGGAGGAAAGGACCCTGGATATGTAATGGAAGATGCAGATCTAGACTCAGCAGTGGAAACATTGATAGATGGCGCAATGTTTAATTCTGGTCAATGTTGCTGTGGTATTGAGCGCATTTATGTAACTGAAAGTCTTTACGAAGAATTCTTAGAAAAAGCGGTAAAAATTGTAGAGAATTATAAATTGGGGAACCCCTTAGAGCCTGAAACTACTCTTGGGCCTATGGCAAATAAACGATTTTCTGATGAGGTTAGATCNCAAATCGANGAAGCCGTAGGGTNAGGTGCAACAGCCCATATCAAGGCGTTTAAAAATGATGATGGTGGAACCTATGTAACGCCACAAATTTTAACAGGTGTANATCACAATATGAGAATTATGAAAGATGAAACATTTGGACCAGTTGTGTGTGTTATGTCCGTTAAAAATGATGATGAAGCTATTTCTNTAATGAATGATAGTGAGTTTGGCTTAACTGCCAGTCTGTGGACAAAAGATGTTGGTCGNGCAGAANAAATTGCAGATCAAATTGAAACGGGTACGGTATTCCTTAACAGGGCAGATTATCTCGACCCGGCATTGTGTTGGACTGGTTGTAAAAATACCGGAAGCGGTGGTGGCTTATCGATTATTGGTTATCATAATCTTACACGGCCTAAATCTTACCATTTGAAGAAAGTAACACAATGACACTAATTGGAAACTGGTCATATCCGACCCAAATAAAGTTTGGTGCTGGCCGCATAAGGGAAATAGCTGATGCTTGTAATCAAGCAAATATNAAAAGACCACTNCTGATTACCGATAAGGGTCTGAGTAATCTTCCAATAACATCNNGAACTNTNCANTTAATGAAAGAAGCTGGCTTGGGCGACGCTCTTTTTTCAAATGTTGATCNAAATCCTAATGAGAAAAATTTAAANTCAGGTATANCCGCNTTTAAAGAAGGAAATCATGATGGTGTAATTGCATTTGGNGGAGGNTCTGGCCTGGATTTAGGNAAATTGGTTGCGTTTATGGTTGGTCAAGATCGTTCAGTNTGGGATTTTGAAGATGTTTCTGATTGGTGGACNCGNGCAAANNCTAATNNTATTTTTCCTATTGTCGCTATACCAACAACCGCTGGAACTGGGTCGGAAGTTGGGCGGGCAAGTGTTCTTACTAATTCAGATACTTTAGAGAAGAAAATTATTTTTCACCCGCAAATTTTACCAAAAGTTGTCATTTGTGATCCAGAGTTAACTGTTGAAATGCCAAAATCTATAACAGCAGGTACTGGTCTAGATGCGTTTGCACATTGCGTTGAGGCCTTCTCAAGTCCACATTACCACCCAATGAGTCAAGGTATTGCAGTCGAGGGTATGCGACTTGTAATTGAAAACCTTGGGAAAGTTTATTCAGATGGAAGTGATATTGAGGCTAGGGCAAATATGATGTCCGCTGCATTAATGGGCGCAACGGCGTTCCAGAAAGGTCTTGGTGCTATTCATGCCCTAAGTCATCCGATTGGCGCTGTTCATCACACACATCACGGAACAACTAATGCGGTTTGCATGCCAGCTGTCCTTAGGCTCAATGAGTCAAAAATTAGAGATCGCTTTGACTCTGTTACAGGTTATTTGGGCATACAAAATGGTTTTTCAGGTTTTAAAGTATTTGTTGACGAGTTTAATGCATCCTTAAATATTCCGTTGAGATTACGTGACCTCGGTGTGGAAAACCCAGATTTAGGAAAGCTTGTAAAAGGTGCTTTGAGTGATCCAAGTTGTGGTGGTAATCCGGTGAAACTAACTTCAGACAACCTAAAGGCGTTGTTTGAGGAAGTGCTGTAGGAAGGTATATTTGACTTTTCTCAAAACAAGCTACCTTTTTACTAAGCCACTTCAAGGGAAGCATTAAGCTTGGGATGAAGTGCAGATCTTTGGGTGGGGAGTGGAAAATGTTGGTCCTACCCAAAGAAATTTATTTTTTATAAATCAAAATACGGTTCCAGTTGCCAGTTCGTCAATAATTGGACACTCTGGGCGTTCATTCCCTTTACAGCAGTTTACAAGGTGCGAGAGTTGTTCACGTAAATTTTCCAATTCTGTTAACTTTACGTCGATTTCAGTAATTTTCGTAAGAGTGAGATTTCGAACCTCTTTGCTACTTCTGTTTTGATTTTCGTATAATGAAAGCAATTCTTTGCATTCTTTAATACTAAAATTAAAACGACGGGCTTTTCCAATAAATTGTAACTTCGCCAAGTCGGCTTTAGTGTAGTGACGATAATTAGTAGCTTTATTTTTTATCGGTTTGATTAAATTAATCTCATCGTAATATCGAACTGTTTTTACTGAAAGCCCAGATTTTTTAGCAGCCTCTCCAATATTCATACTTTATCCTTTACTTTACCCTTACTGGAGAGTTTATAACTTATTCTAAGGAGTGTAAATTGGTTGAAATAAGCAGTATAAAAAATGCAAATTGGCGATGTAAGCATACTTGGCGGAGGGCGTCGTATAATACTATGTGGTGCCTGATAGGTTGCTCTATCGGCGATTTCGGGACGATTGCATTCTTCCAACTTTCGGGAATTGAATGGCCTGTTATGGCAATTATGAGTTTGGCAATTATAAATGGGCTGATTACCTCCATAATCTTAGAAACGGTAATTTTATGGAGGCAAATGGAATTCAATAATGCCTTCAAAACTGCAATTGGTATGTCACTTATTTCAATGATAGCTATGGAGGCTGCCATGAATATAACAGATGTGCTTTTAACAGGCGGTGCTACTCTTACTTGGTGGGTAATACCTTTTATGCTCGCAGCAGGATTTTTAACGCCACTGCCTTACAATTATTGGAGATTAAAGGTTTTGGGGAAGGCGTGTCACTAGCCTAAGATCTAAATCCCCAAAAGGTTAAATTGATAGATTTCTTAATTACCAAAATCAAAATTTTCTAACAAGTTAAATTGCCAATCAGAGTGCTTGTATCAACGAACCACAAGTTGTATGCAAAGCTCGAAGTTTAGAATGGAGAATTGAATGTCGAAACTAGTAACCATTTTTGGTGGATCTGGTTTTGTTGGCCGCTATGTAGCTCAACGAATGGCTAAGCAAGGGTGGCGTGTAAGGGTTGCGATTAGGCGTCCTAATGAGGCGTTGTTTGTGAGGCAATATGGCGATGTTGGACAAGTTGAGCCTGTACTTTGTAACATAAGAGATGATGCCTCAGTAACTGATGTAACTAATGGTGCAGATGCAGTAGTAAACTGTGTTGGTATATTATCTGAATCAGGTAAAAATACATTTCAAGGTGTTCAGGCATCAGGTGCAGCACGTGTTGCTCGAATTTCATCAGAGCAGGGAGTAGTAAACTTTGTCCAAATATCAGCAATTGGAGCAAATGAAGCTGCATTAAGTGATTATGCTAAAACGAAAGCTCTCGGAGAAGCGGCAGTACTAAGCTATTTTCCAGATGCTACAATTTTACGGCCTTCAATTATATTTGGCCCAGAAGATCAATTTTTTAATCGATTTGCACAGATGGCAACTTTATCACCATTTATACCATTGGTGGGGGCTACTTCTAAATTTCAACCAGTATATGTGGGGGATGTTGCACTTGCAGTTGAAAAAGCTCTTTTAGACGATTCTGTTCTGGGAGTTTATGAATTAGGTGGACCAAACATAGAGACTTTTTCTGAATTGATGAACCGGATGCTGGTTGTGATTCAGAGAAGGCGCCTAATGTTAAAAGTACCATTTTTTGTTGCAAGAATTATGGCGAAATCGCTAGACGTATTTAAAGCCATCACTTTTGGATTGTTTCCAAACAATATATTAACGCAAGATCAAGTTAAGAACTTGCAAAACGATAATATTGTTTCGGTAGGCGCAAAAGGGGTGGCCGACCTGGGAATTAACCCCACTGCTATGGAAACTGTTTTGCCAGACTATCTGTGGAGATATCGCGTCTCTGGTCAGTATGCCGCGATAAAAAACTCAGCCAAAGGGTTGAAAAAGTAAATCTTAAATTTTGGCTTTTGCTGAAAGGAATTTGTGATGGGTTATCGAGTTGTTATAGTTGGCGCTACTGGTAATGTTGGGCGAGAAATGCTGAGCATTCTTCATGAACGTCAATTCCAGGTGGATGAAATCGCTGTTTTAGCTAGTCGCCGTTCTTTGGGCACTCAAGTAAGTTTTGGTGAAAAAACCCTTGTCACGAAAGATTTAGAGACGTTTGATTTCTCAGGTTGGGACATTGCATTATTTGCTATTGGATCAGATGGAACTAAAAAGCATGCTCCGAGAGCAGCATCAACTGGTTGCGTAGTGATAGATAACAGTTCTTTATATCGATACGATCCGCAGGTTCCACTGATAGTTCCAGAAGTGAACAGTGATAAAATTTATGATTATGCAAAGAAAAATATTATAGCCAACCCTAATTGCTCCACTGCGCAGATGGTTGTGGCTCTAAAACCGCTGCATGATAGAGCGGGTATAAAAAGAGTCGTGGTTAGTACGTATCAATCGGTTTCTGGGGCGGGAAAAAGTGGAATGGATGAGCTCTGGGAGCAAACAAAGTCAATATACAATCCTGTAAAAGACGTGCCTCCAGAAGCCTTTACAAAACAAATAGCTTTTAACGTTATTCCGCATATTGATAGTTTCATGGAAGACGGCACCACACGCGAAGAGTGGAAAATGGTTGCAGAAACCAAAAAAATTATCGACCCAAAGATAAAAGTATCTGCAACCTGTGTTCGAGTGCCCGTATTTGTGGGGCACAGTGAGGCAGTAAACATAGAGTTTGAAGAATTTTTAGATGAGGACGAAGCTCGGAATATTCTTCGCGAAGCACCGGGTATAATTGTATTAGATAAACGGGAGAATGGTGGTTACGCCACGCCTGTTGAGTGCGTAGGGGATTTTGCCACATTCATAAGTAGAATACGCCAGGACAGCACAATTGAAAATGGACTTAATTTATGGTGTGTGTCGGATAATCTACGAAAGGGTGCAGCCCTCAATGCAGTTCAAATTGCAGAAGTACTGGTTCAGCGCTGTCTGAAAAAAGGTGAATAATTTTTAGTTTATGTTTATGCTTTAGACAAAAATTGATCCATCTGAATTTGATTATAATGTAAAATCGAGCTGTCATAGTGAAGATTTTTTAGGGGGTGTAATATGAAGTTTGGATTCGCCGAGAATATTGACGATGCAATAGACACATACATATGCACTCCTGAAACCTTTGAAAATTTGATGGTAGAGATGGGAGATGAAGTAAGAAATTGGTGTAAGCTTCATTTTTTTGCAGGTAATTCGGCTCAAGCATTACTTTGTTCACAAACAAACAAACGTCCTATTGCGCTTCTGGGTTGTGGCTCAATCAATAGTAGAAAGTCTGGTAGATTTTTTCTTGCAGCAGCAGCAAAAAAATTACCTGCTGGATATTACAAAATAGTAAATGAAATACCATTACATAACCCAAAACTTGAAGTTTTGGGCTGGCTTATGTCTCAGTATAAATTTACAAAATTTAAAAGTCAGTCAGAAAATAGTACTGTAAAACTTATAAAACCAGTCAATTTGGACACCGAATGGATAGAGGCTGTTTTAGCTGGAGAAGTTTTGGCCCGCGACCTTATAAACATGCCTGCTAATCATTTAGGACCTACTG
>NYSJ01000067.1 GCA_002682975.1 Paracoccaceae bacterium | reverse complement strand
TCAAAATTATTTTCAAAGTTAAGCCGAGAGATCACGGTTGCAGCAAAAATGGGTGATCCTGATCCGGAAAAGAATCCACGTCTGCGGTTAGCAGTGAAAGAAGCAAAATCTAACTCAGTTCCAAAAGATGTAATAGAAAGAGCTATTAAAAAATCTCTGGCTGGCGAAGGTGATGAGTATGAGGAGATTCGTTACGAAGGATATGGGCCAAATGGAGTAGCTGTAATTGTTGAAGCTATGACCGATAATAGAAATCGCACTGCTTCAAATGTACGCTCTATATTTTCTAAAAATGGTGGTAATTTAGGTGAAACGGGTTCGGTCGGGTTTATGTTTGAGAGGAAGGGAGAGATTTTATACCTCCCTGAAGTTGGAGACGCTGACACTATAATGCTGGCTGCCATCGAGGCGGGCGCAGAAGACGTGGAGAGTATAAGCGAAGGCCATACTATTTGGTGTGCTGATTTAGATTTAAACGAAGTAGCTTCATCTTTGGAAGCAGAATTAGGTGAAAGTGAGGCCACTAAACTTATCTGGAAGCCTACGACAACTACTGAACTTGACCTAAATGATATGCAAAAACTTATGCGACTGGTTGACTCTCTAGAGGATGACGATGATGTCCAGAGGGTGACAACAAATTTTGAGGCATCTGATGAAGTTATGTTAGCTCTGCAAGAAATATGAGTGTAGTTCGAAAACTTCAATCACACTAGATTTTTAAGTATGACTATAAATTTTGGCTTTTAAAGGTTGAAAACCTCAAGTAGCGACTTTGAACAGCAGGAAAAAATAATTAATCGGACTCGCTGTAGCGAAGTCTCAGAATAGGGTGATAAGTTTCTTGGAATTTTTTTTATCAGGGTTTCTCCTGGGTTTATCACTAATACTTGCTATAGGTCCGCAGAATGCTTTTATTCTCAAAGCTGGGCTAGTGAAGCGATTTGTTCCTTTACTTTGCTTCATATGTGCAGCTTCTGATGCGATTTTAATTATCGCTGGTGTTTTTGGTTTTGGAGTTATTTTCGAAACATTTCCAAAGTTAACAACTTTTATTGCTTATTTAGGTTCGGCGTTCTTATTTTTTTATGGATTTTTTGCAATCAAATCAGCAGTAAAAGGTGGGAAAAGTTTAGAGGCAGATGGTGTGCTNGAGACACCGTTAAAGGCGGTAACNTCATGTCTACTGTTAACCTGGCTNAACCCACATGTTTATCTTGATACGGTGGTTCTTCTGGGNTCTGTCGCAAATCAAAGCCANGATCCATTGCTATTNTGTATGGGAGCTGTTGCTGCTAGTTTTATTTTCTTTTTCAGCCTAGGATTTGGTGCCAGCCTTCTTAGGCCACTGTTTCGTAANGAGAAATCGTGGCGCATACTAGATATTTTTGTGGGTNTAGTCATGTGGTCTATTGCTATGTCACTAATACTGGGAAACTATTGAGCNGTGGTAAACCAGAAAAAACATGATTAATAAACTTAAGCAGCCTGAAATCCGTGGAATACTTTGGATGGTATTAACGGGCCTACTTTTTCTTGGTGTAACCGTACTTGTAAAAATTTTGGGTCCCAGAGTGCCGGCTCCCGAAGCAGCATTCTTGCGTTACCTGCTTGGTCTAGTTTTGTTGGTCCCAATGCTAAAGACCTCACTCAAAGATAAGTTAGATCGCAATTTGTGGATAAACTTCATGGCTAGAGGGGTTTTCCATACCTTTGCTGTTGTACTTTGGTTTTTTGCTATGACACAAATCCCAATAGCTGAGGTTACAGCGATGAACTATCTTTCCCCGGTTTATGTAGCACTAGGTGCTGTTATTTTTTTGAAGGAAAAAATGGCAATTCGAAGAATTCTTGCTGTTATTTTTGCACTAGNTGGTGCCATTGTTATTCTTAGGCCGGGTTTCAGGGAAATAAGCATGGGGCATGTGGCAATGATGGGTACGGCATTATTTTTTGCGGGCTCTTATCTTTTTGCAAAGCACCTCACAAACAGGGTCAGTGCCGAGACAGTTGTAATCATGCTTTCTATATTTGTTACAATAGGTTTGTTTCCACTCGCATATAAGGTTTGGGTGCCCCCAAGATTAGATGAGCTGATAATACTTTTTGGAGTAGCAGTTCTNGCTACTCTCGGTCACTACACGATGACTAAGGCCTTTATGGCGGCTCCAGTTACAGTGACACAGCCAGTGACCTTTTTACAGTTAATTTGGGCAATTTCAGTTGGAGCATTATTTTTCAATGAAAATATAGATCCTTTTGTTATTGCCGGTGGCATAATAATAGTTTCTTCCGTAAGTTTTATGACTTGGAGAGAGGCAGTATTAAAAAAGAAACAACTTACGCCAGTTACGCATGAAACTAAATTATGATAATTAGCGCGTCGCANAGAGACCGTTTCAGTTAAGGAGTGATACATTATTATAGAAGCCGATTACATAATTGTTGGTGCTGGAAGTGCAGGCTGTGCTACTGCTTTTAGGTTATGCGAAGCAGGTCACAAGGTAGTAGTTCTTGAATATGGTGGGAGTGATAGGAGTGCTCTAATTCAAATGCCAGGAGCCTTAAGTTACCCGATGAATATGCCAAGATACGACTGGGGTTTTACGTCGGAACCAGAACCATTTTTAAATGGNCGAAAGCTTGCGTGTCCACGTGGAAAGGTTGTTGGTGGTTCTTCAAGCATAAATGGGATGGTTTATGTTCGCGGTCATGCACTAGATTATGATACATGGTCAGAAATGGGCGCTGCAGGATGGGCTTATGCTGATACGTTGCCATATTTTAAGAAACTCGAAAATTGGAATTCAGCAGGTCACGGTGGTGATCCAACCTGGCGGGGAAATTCAGGGCCACTTCATGTAACTCGCGGTTCACGCTCAAATGAATTAGTAAAAGCATTCGTTAATGCCGGTCATGAGGCAGGTTATGAGATAACTGAAGATTATAACGGACAAAAACAAGAAGGTTTTAGTCCTATGGATCAAACAATCTTTAAGGGTCAACGTTGGTCAGCTGCAAAAGCATATTTGCGCCCAGCAATAAAGACTGGTCGATGTCGCTTGGTGTCAGGGTTTGCTCGAAAAATTCTTATAGAGAAAGGGAGAGCTACTGGCGTCGAATATGATGCAAAGAATAAGACCAAAGCTATCTTGCATGCCCACAAAGAGGTTATTTTATCTGCTTCCTCAATAAATTCTCCCAAATTGTTAATGCTTTCAGGTATCGGGCCTGCTGCACACTTAAAAGANCACGGAATTAAAGTTTTGGCTGACCGNCCTGGTGTAGGNAAGAATTTGCAGGACCATCTTGAGTTNTATTTACAAATGGCGGCAAGTGAACCCATAACTTTATATAAATACTGGGGTTTGTTGGGGAAAGCTTATGTCGGTTTAAGATGGTTGATCAGCCGAACTGGACCGGGAGCGTCTAACCAGTTTGAGAGCGCAGCTTTCATTCGTTCAAAGGCCGGTGTTAAATATCCAGACATTCAGTATCATTTTCTGCCTCTGGCCGTGCGGTATGATGGTAAAGTTGCAGTAAGGGGTCATGGCTTTCAAGCCCATGTTGGCCCTATGCGGAGCCCATCTCGTGGCTCCGTTACNTTAAAATCAAACGATCCATATGACCAGCCANCTATCATTTTTAATTATATGTCTANTGAGAAGGATTGGNAGGATTTTCGGCGNTGCATCAGGTTAACTAGAGAAATCTTTAGGCAGCCTGCGATAAATAAATTTGTAAAATATGAAATACAACCTGGTGAAACTTTACAAACTGACGATGAACTAGACNATTTTATNTCTNAAAATGTTGAAAGTGCATATCATCCATGTGGAACATGTAAGATGGGTGACATANANGACCCCATGGCNGTAGTCGATAAATTTACACAAGTCATAGGTGTCAAAAATTTGCGTGTGGTTGACAGCAGTATATTTCCGCAAATTACAAATGGAAATTTAAATGGTCCTACCATTATGGTCGGTGAGAAAGCTAGTGACCATATTTTAGGNAAAGAGACATTGCCAAGGGCCAANGATGTCGCTTGGATTCATCCAGGTTGGCGAAGCCAACAGCGGTAACCAAATAAATTTTACTCAAATNCTAAGCTCCTTATTACGTTTTATGACATAAAAAGTGCACAAAAGACCCAGAAAAGCTGAGATCAACATTAAGCTAATCAGTGGTATCTCAGTTTTACTTCCATCTAATAAAATACCTGCCATCGCTGAGAGTATAGAACCAAGGCCAATCATTATTGACCCTCCTAAGCCCGATGCTGTGCCAGCTAATTTTGGATTTATTGATAATAAACCTGCATTAGCATTTGGCAGAGAAATTCCATTTCCTAAACCCACAAGTGTCATCGTNCCAAAAAAAGTCCATTCCGAGCCAAAGCCAAGCATACTTAAGGCGATTGATAATAATAANCCTGACACGTTTATAAGCATGCCAATCGATATCATAGGGTCTATTCCAACTTGCGTTGAATATCGACCCGCCAGAAAATTACCGACAAAATAACCGATTGCGGGTGCTCCAAAGAAAACTCCTAATTTCTCTGGTGGCAAGTAAAAGACTTCAGATGCTACGTAGGGAGCCCCTCCTAGATAAGCGAAAAAAGCACCAGCGCCGAGGCCTGAAGTTACTGAATAAGCCCAAAAGCGACGTGACTTTAGTAAAGTAGGATAATCCCTGAATTGCTCAAAAATTGATGAACTTCGATCAAGAGTAGTTTCACCCAAGTCAAGATAAACTAGCCCAAAAGTTATAATCCCAGCCAGTGTTAACGCCCAAAAATTATACTCCCAGCTCAGGTATGCATCAATAAAGCCTCCAATGCCGGGTGCCACCATCGGGACAAGTGCCATGCCCATTGTTACATAACCAATTTTTGAGCCTGCTAAATTTGCTTCGGTTGTGTCTCTTATAACCGCTCTAGACAACACAATCGTTACTGCTCCACAGGCTTGGAATACTCTTGCAGTTAAAAGCCAAAAAACAGTAGGTGCGTAAATGCACCAAACGGAAGAAATAATGAAAATTGCAAGTGAAACAAGGACGACTGGTCTTCGCCCATATAAATCTGATATTGGTCCTACAAATATTCCTATTATGGCGCTTGCGGCCAGATATATACCTACAGTCAGGCCCAAAGTCGCTGTTGATGTATTAAAGTGATTAGCCATAGATGGAAGGCTTGGCAAAAAAATATTCATCGCCATAGCAGAAATGCTTGCAAGAACTACAAGAGTAAATGTGTGAGGCTGTGATTTTTTGTCTAAAAACCGTGCAGGTTCAATTTTTGTCATTAAGACCCGATATACTTGAAGTTGAGAATTGTCCAGCTGTCGGAAAGCATTAACATCCTTGTNAGTNTTTGATGAATATGAAGGCTCTATCCNACTAACGTTACGGAAATAAATCTTTCATTTATGATAAGTTATGTCTACAAACTAGCGAACTGAATTTCGAGGTTTTTTATGAAAGACGTCTTGTTAGAATTGAGAAAACGCCGTGAAAACGCGCGTTTAGGTGGTGGCAGTAATCGCATAGAGGCTCAACACTCTAANGGAAAATTGACAGCCCGAGAACGAATTGAAATTCTTATGGATCAGGATAGTTTCGAAGAGTTCGATATGTTTGTTTCGCACAGATGTACCGATTTCGATATGGAAAAATCTAAACCTGCTGGCGATGGCGTCGTGACGGGCTGGGGCACTATTAATGGTAGGATGGTGTATGTATTTAGCCAAGACTTTACAGTTTTTGGAGGATCGCTGTCTGAAACTCATGCACAAAAAATTTGCAAAATCATGGACATGGCGATCCAAAATGGTGCTCCAGTAATTGGCCTGAACGACTCTGGAGGCGCTCGTATTCAAGAAGGTGTGGCATCTCTCGCCGGCTACGCTGAAGTTTTTCAAAGGAATGTCATGGCGTCTGGAGTAATCCCCCAGATTTCTGTNATTATGGGGCCTTGTGCCGGTGGTGCTGTTTATTCTCCAGCAATGACAGATTTTATCTTTATGGTGAAGGACAGCTCTTACATGTTTGTTACTGGCCCGGATGTTGTGAGGACAGTTACTAACGAAGTAGTTACGGCCGAGGAACTGGGTGGAGCATCAACCCACACAAAGAAATCATCGGTAGCAGATGGGGCGTTTGAAAACGATATCGAGGCCTTATTTGAAGTGCGCAGGTTAGTCGATTTTCTCCCCTTGAATAACCGTGAGAAAGCACCCGTACGGCCATTTTTTGACAATCCCAATAGAATAGAATCTTCTTTAGACACCCTAATACCTGATAATCCTAATACCCCGTACGATATGGCCGAACTGATTGAGAAGTTAGCTGATGAAGGTGATTTTTACGAAATACAGGGTGAATTTGCAAAAAATATAATTACCGGTTTTGTCCGCCTAGAAGGCCAAACAGTTGGTGTTGTAGCAAATCAACCAATGGTTTTAGCAGGGTGTTTAGATATTGATAGTTCAAGAAAAGCTGCCCGGTTTGTAAGGTTTTGTGATGCATTTGAAATCCCCATACTAACATTAGTTGATGTTCCAGGATTTCTACCAGGAACTTCGCAGGAATATGGTGGCGTAATCAAACACGGCGCGAAATTATTGTTTGCCTATGGCGAGGCAACAGTTCCGAAAGTTACCGTTATAACCCGAAAAGCCTACGGTGGCGCATACGATGTTATGTCATCTAAGCATTTAAGAGGAGATTTTAATTATGCATGGCCAACCGCAGAGATTGCAGTGATGGGTGCTAAAGGTGCTACTGAGATAATTCATCGTGCAGATTTGGGTGATGATGAAAAAATTTCTAAGCACGCAAAGGAATACGAAGACCGTTTTGCGAACCCTTTCATAGCTGCTGAAAGAGGTTTTATAGACGAAGTAATTCAACCACGCTCTACAAGAAAAAGGGTGTCTCGAGCTTTCGCTGCTTTAAGGAATAAGCAATTGAAAAATCCCTGGAAAAAACATGATAATATCCCTCTTTAGGTTGAAAGACACTAATATCGCTAATTTTTTTTACTTGGGATCTTCGATGCGATGATGAAACATAGAGGATTTCCATCCCGATTGCCTGGAACTGATTATCAGTTCACGATCCGTCGACCTAATCCAAAGGGGGTCACTCCGATAATAGAGCGAGAACGTTTCAGAGATCGTAAGCCAGCTGATAAAAGGGCCGATAANGGTTTCGTNAGAGCNTTACTTGAACAGTTTTGGGACCAACCTTTCGAAAGAGGTAATTTGGACGCTGGTCGTTTAAGTTGGCTATTTGGGCGAGAAGTAAAAGCATATGAAGATCAATTTGATGCTAGGTCCTATGAGGAAAAGCTTATTCTGGACCTAAATGTGATAAAGATTAACTTTCCAGAAACCTTTGATTCCGATCAGAGAGGATGAACAATGTTTGATAGACTGTTGATAGCAAACCGTGGAGAAATCGCATGCCGCGTTATGAAAACCGCAAAACAAATGGGTATAAAAACGATAGCTGTTTTTTCTGATGCGGACAGGCAAGCTCTTCATGTCCAAATGGCAGATGAGTCAGTTAATATNGGTCCACCTCCAGCCAATCAATCCTACATTGATATTGAAAAAGTGATCTCCGCNGTTNAGGANACTAANGCCAATGCTGTTCANCCTGGATATGGCTTTNTATCNGAAAATGCCAAATTTGCGAAGGCTTTATCTGATATNGGNGTAACNTTNATTGGGCCACCTGAGCGTGCTATCAAAAGTATGGGTGACAAAATTACATCGAAGAAGATTGCTCAAGATGCTGGAGTAAATACGGTTCCTGGTTACATGGGTATAATAAATGATGACAAAGAGGCAGTCCGCATAAGCAAGGAGATTGGCTATCCAGTAATGATAAAGGCATCAGCAGGTGGCGGTGGTAAAGGAATGAGGATAGCCTGGAACGATACCGAGGTGAAGGAAGGGTATGAATCTTCAAAAAATGAAGCTGCCAGTAGCTTTGGAGATGATAGGATTTTTATAGAGAAATTTGTTACCCAACCTCGACACATCGAAATTCAAGTATTAGCAGATACTCAGGGTAATTGTATTTATTTAGGTGAGCGTGAATGTTCAATACAACGCAGAAATCAAAAAGTAGTCGAAGAAGCGCCGAGTTCTTTTCTAGATGAAAAAACCCGNCGGGAAATGGGTGAACAAGCCTGCAAATTAGCGAAGGCAGTTGGCTATTTTAGCGCTGGAACTGTGGAGTTTATAGTAGATAAAGATAAAAACTTCTATTTTTTAGAAATGAATACTCGCTTACAGGTTGAACACCCAGTTACTGAGCTCATAACTGGTGTAGATTTAGTTGAACAAATGATATCTATAGCGGCTGGCAAACCGTTGTCTTTATCCCAAAAAGACATAAAATTGANTGGGTGGGCGATAGAAAGTCGCCTTTACGCAGAAGATCCTTATCGCAATTTTTTACCATCAATCGGGCGCTTAACCCGCTATCGGCCTCCCACTGAAGTAAAAGAAAAGGCTGTAATAGTCAGAAACGACACTGGTGTTTTTGAGGGTGGTGAGATTTCCATGTACTACGATCCAATGATTGCAAAGCTCTGTACTTGGGCTCCAAACAGAGCAAAGGCTATTGAGCAAATGCGCACTGCCCTTGATCGCTTTGAGTTGGAGGGTATTGGGCATAANTTACCTTTTTTATCTGCTGTCATGGATCANGAAAGGTTTGTCTCTGGTAATATTACNACGGCTTTTATTGNAGAAGAGTACCCAGACGGTTTTAATGGTGTTGATCTAAGTGACGATAAAATCATAGATCTTGCCGCTTGTGCTGCTGCNATGAACCGGGTTGCTGAAATTAGGCGCACAAAAATTTCTGGTAGGATGGATAACCACGAAAGGCGTGTTGGAGACGATTGGGTAGTACAAATTTCNGGGAAAGTATTTTCTGTGAATGTTTCGGCTGATACTAACGGCGCAAATGTGATTTTTGAGGATAAAACGTCAATTCGNNTTACTGGAGACTGGTTCCCAGGAAAAAAAATAGCGAATATGAATGCCAATGNTAACAAGCTNGTCATTAAGATGAGTAAGTTGACTGGTGGTTTCAGAATGCGTACCAGAGGAGCTGATTTGAAGGTCCTAGTGAGATCTCCCAGGCAAGCCGAACTTTCGGAATACATGCAAGAAAAGCTACCGCCTGACACATCAAAAATGCTNCTTTGCCCAATGCCAGGATTGATTGTAAAGATTGACGTAAAAGCAGGGCAGGAAGTTCAAGAGGGTCAGCCATTATGTACCGTTGAGGCGATGAAAATGGAAAATATCTTAAGAGCGGAACGTACAGGCACAATAGCTAAAATCAACTCAAATGTTGGGGATAGCTTGGCAGTTGATGATGTTATTTTAGAGTTTGATTGAGCGAATTATGTTCACCACAAAATATATTTTTAGGAGATTGTAATGTCGCAAAGTAGAGTGGACTGGCAAAAACTAGCAGAAAAGGAACTTCGTGGAAGACCTATTGAAGAGTTAGATTGGAAAACTCTTGAAGGCATAGAGGTAAAACCTGTCTATTCTGAAGAAGACCTTAAGGGGCTTGCACACCTGGGTAAATTACCAGGCNTTGAGCCTTATGTAAGGGGTGTGAAGGCGACAATGTANACTGGTCGACCTTGGACAATCCGCCAATATGCTGGTTACTCNACNGCAGAAGAGTCTAATGCCTTTTACAAACGTGGATTGGCNGCNGGACAGCAAGGCGTTTCAGTTGCTTTTGATTTAGCAACGCACAGGGGTTATGATAGTGATCACGAACGTGTNATTGGCGATGTNGGTAAGGCTGGAGTTGCAATTGATAGCGTAGAAGATATGAAAATTCTTTTTGATGGGATCCCTTTAGAAAAAATTTCTGTTTCTATGACTATGAATGGGGCAGTAATTCCAGTTTTAGCGAATTTTATTGTTGCAGGAGAAGAGCAGGGGCATAAGAGGTCAGAACTCTCTGGGACAATTCAAAATGATATCCTGAAGGAATTTATGGTTAGAAACACCTATATCTATCCTCCTGAACCATCAATGAGAATAGTAGCTGACATCATTGAATACACGTCTAACGAAATGCCTAAATTTAATTCAATATCCATTTCGGGCTATCATATGCAAGAAGCTGGTGCGAGCCTCGTTCAGGAATTAGCCTACACTTTGGCTGACGGTAAAGAATATGTTAAAAAAGCCATTGAGAAAGGTTTAGATATAGATGCTTTTGCTGGGCGTTTATCATTCTTCTTCGCAATTGGGATGAACTTCTTTATGGAGTCAGCAAAATTGCGAGCTGCACGGCTTCTTTGGCACAGAATTATGACGGAGCTAGGTGCTAAAAATCCACGTTCTAAAATGCTGAGAACTCATTGTCAGACATCAGGAGTATCACTGCAAGAGCAAGACCCATATAACAATGTTATTCGCACTGCCTACGAGGCTATGTCCGCCGTTCTGGGTGGAACTCAGTCACTACATACAAATGCGTTGGACGAAGCTATGGCGCTTCCCACAGATTTTAGTGCCCGAATTGCTAGAAATACGCAGTTGATTTTACAAGAGGAAACGGGTGTGTCCAATGTTGTAGATCCTTTAGCTGGTTCATATTATGTCGAAAAGTTAACCGCAGATTTAGCGGATGCAGCTTGGGAATTAATAGAAGAAGTTGATGAGATGGGTGGTATGACAAAAGCCGTAGCGGCTGGGATGCCAAAATTGCGAATAGAAGAAACGGCGGCAAGGCGTCAAGCTGATATCGACAGGGGCGATCAAGTGATAGTGGGCGTCAACAAATATCGTCTAAATGAGGAAGATCAACTTGAGATCCGCGACATAGACAATGATGCAGTAAGAGAAGCACAAGTTACTCGCTTAGAAAATATAAAAAAGCACCGCAACGAGAAAAAATGCTCTGAAGCTCTATCACATTTAGAAAAGGTTGCAGCTGGAGGTGGTAACTTACTGTCAGCTGCAGTTGAGGCATCGCGTGCTCGTGCGACCGTGGGAGAAATTTCAATGGCAATGGAAAAAGTTTTTGGTCGTCATCGTGCTGAAGTTAAAACTTTAGCAGGGGTGTATGGAGCAGCGTATGAAGGCGATGAAGACTTTATTGCCATTCAACTTGAATTAGAAAAATTTGCGAAAGATGAGGGTAGGCGCCCTCGAATGTTGGTGGTAAAAATGGGTCAGGACGGGCATGATCGAGGAGCTAAGGTTATTGCAACCGCCTTCGCAGATATTGGGTTTGATGTGGACGTAGGCCCTTTATTTCAGACCCCTGATGAGGCTGCACAGGATGCAATTGACAATGATGTGCACGTTATTGGTATTTCTTCTCAGGCTGCAGGGCACAAAACCCTCGCCCCAAAACTGATCGAATCTCTCAATCAGCGCGATGCTGGGGATATTTTAGTGATTTGTGGGGGAGTTATTCCTCAACAAGACTATGAGTTTCTTTACGAAAAGGGTGTTAAAGCAATCTTTGGCCCTGGAACTAATATTCCTCAAGCTGCATCAAAGATACTCGACCTAATTAGGCTCGCGAAAGCCTAATTAAGTCATTAAATGAAGTAGGCTTTTGAGGGCACTAATGTTAAAGTTAGATCATATTGTGATTTCTTCAGAGAGCTTAGACGATGGCCAGGCATTTATTGAAGATAGGCTTGGTATAAAAGCTGAAACTGGGGGTGAACATCGGCTTTTTGGTACCCACAATAAGTTAATTTCTTTAGGTACTTCGTATCTTGAAGTGATTTCTATCTCTCCAGATTTGATAGCTGAGAGAACTCCAAGATGGTTCAATTTAGATAATTTCACTGGCCATCCAAGAATAACAAACTGGGTTTGTAGTGCTGACTTTAGTAGCTTTGTGCCACATGATTTAATGCCTGAAATTGGAGATATACTAGACCTTTCGCGGGGATCTCTAAGATGGAATTTAACTGTACCTAAAAATGGTATACTTCCATTTGAGGGATTTGCGCCTGCACTTATAGACTGGGGTGTCTCAAAACATCCCAGTAAAACGCTTAAAGAAAATGGATGTAGTTTGAAAAAGTTAGTAATAAAACACAAACATGCTAACAACTTGTGTTCATTATTAAGTGGATTATTATCTGACCAGCGTATCGAATTTGCTTATACGTCTGGAGCGGGGTCTTTTGAACTATGGATAGAAACTCCAACAAATGGTATGGTGATGATCAAATAGTTATTCGCGGTGCAACTATTGAAGATGCAGTGGCCATCATGCAAATTTGGAATAACAATATCAGCAATACCTTCAACACCTTCAATAGTAGAATTAAAACTGAAACCGAAATTATAGAAAAAATTCTGGAAAGTACTAAAAAAAGATTTGGTTTTTTTGTAAGTGAGTGCCAAGGCGAAGTAATAGGATTTGCCACATATTTTCAATTTAGAAATGGCGTTGGTTATGAAAAAACCCTAGAACACACTATTGTTATTTCTGACAATAAGCAGAGATTGGGTTTAGGTAGAGCACTTATGAGCAAGATATTAGACGACGCGAAAACAAAAGATTTTCAATCAATTTTTGCTGGAGTTAGCAGTTTAAATAACAAAGCGGTTAAATTCCATGAATCTCTTGGGTTCAAAGTTGTGGCTGAACTCCCCAGAGTTGGATATAAATTTGGTACTTGGCTCGACTTAACGTTAATGCAAAAATTTTTACAAACTGATTAAAGAAATAACTTACAAATGTCTATTTGGGCAAAAATAACTACCGCTATTTCGATGCTGGCTAAGGGTGAACCATTAGCGAAGATTTTTTCAAAATTAAGAACTCCACCAGAAAAATCAGTTGCTTTCACAATTGCTGTAATTGCTCTGGGTGCAAAAATGGCTAAGTCGGACGGCAGTGTGAAAAAGGAAGAGGTAAAAGTATTTAGAAGGATTTTCCATATTCCTGAATCTGAGGTGGCTGCAGCTGGAAAAGTATTCGATTTGGCTAGGCAAGATGTTGCTGGTTACGATGTGTATGCTCGTAGAATTAGAAAGATGTTTGGGGAGCGGCACCAAACTTTATTAGATCTTATGGAGAGCTTATTTCATATCTCACTTGCTGATGGCGAGTATCATCCGAAAGAGGATGAATTTTTACAAAATGTGAATGAAATATTTGGCTTTTCTGGCAGGGATTTTTTAAAATTAAAAGCGCGATTTGTAGACGTAGAAATGGACGCTCACGAAATTCTAGGTGTTGAACCCTACTCGAACATTAAAGAAATCAAAAGAGCATACAAAGACAAAGTCCTTGAGTGCCATCCCGATAAGCTTATTGCGAGGGGGATGCCAGAAGAAGCTATCAAATTAGCTCAAACCAAGTTAAGCCAAATAAATAATGCCTACGAACAGCTTGTCGAAAATTTGTAATTAAATGTTAGAAACTTCTGATACTGCTCTAAGTGATTTAGCTAGTGACTCTAGTCTAACAAGTGAAACCTCGCCTAACCGCTTTTTATCCAGTTCACTTATTTTAAGTGATAATTTATTTTTCTTTTTGGAGTACTTCAAATAAGTTTCAGTCTTTGTTGAAGCTACCCAAAGGTTTGCACCCAAGCGCATAGCTTTACCTAGTATTTCGGCATCTTTAATTTTCTGCGCACTAAGCAGGCGTAGTAATGGATCAAAAGAAGTGCGAGAATGACTATTTTTATAGCGAAACAAAAGAGAAAGTCCCAAAAAAACACGCTCAGAGTGTTTCAACCCACCTAGATTAGCCCTCGTTATATAATCAAAGCAGGCTTCGTGCCTATAATCAGGGTGAGCGCGCCAAGACACATCATGTAATAAACAAGCCGCCTGTATTAATCGAGTTTCACTGTCTTTAGCATTTGAAAAAAGTGGTTTCACGAAACTAAAAAGTGCTTTTCCGGCTCCCGGCACTCGTGCGTCTTTTGCTTCAGCAAATCGGCAGGCTTCAATCAAAGGATCTCTGTCTCGTAGCATCTTTGGCATTTTTTCATACAACATACCTTCTCTGATTCCATAGCTTGATATGGCGATATCCTTGGATCGAAAAATATTAGATAGTTTTTCAAGCACTTCGATCGCGTATGGAATAAACATTATTCTGTTCCCCGAAATTGAACATTGTTTTGCCACATTTTCCAGGCCTTGATCCTTAATAAAGTGTTTCAAGTCCTTGATGGTTTTTTTTTCCATTCGATACTCGTGCAAAACTCTCAATGGGTGGTCGCATCGCTCCATATCTATGCGAGCGAGTGCGCGCCATGATCCTCCAACTAAGAATAATCGGTTATTTCTAGGACTAAAGGATTTAGCTAAATCGGATAACTCGGACTTTATAAATTCAAGACGGTCCTTTTTTTTGCTGATATCCATTAATTTTAAAGGACCTAGCTCAGAGCTTGCACATTTTCCGACTTGGCCGTTACTGATCTCTGCCAGCTCTAGTGATGTCCCTCCCAGGTCGCATACTAATCCATATGCTCCTGGCCAACCTGTGAGTACGCCTTGAGCAGATAATTTGGCCTCCTCTTCGCCAGAAATCATGGCAATAAACTGCCCAGTTTTTTCCATAACTTCTTTACAGAAATCTTGTCCGTCTGAAGCCGTTCTAACCGCTGCAGTGGCTATGGCCGTAAGTTCTTGAATTCCCATGGATAATGCCAAGTGTTTAAAGCGTGCTATCGCGTCTATTGCTCTTACACGTCCAGATGGATTTAGTTTGCCGTTCAGAGATAGGCCTACACCAAGCCCACACATTATTTTTTCATTGAAGAAATATGCCGGTGAGCGGGCGGCGCCATCAAATACGACTAAGCGTACTGAATTGGAGCCAATATCGATTACGCCTACCTTCGATAGATCTCGAATAGATGGATCATCGAAGACTGTCTCCTTGAAAAGAGGGGGGGTTACGGCAAGGTCTTGCATTTATTATAGTTACCTTTGCACATTTTTAACAACACCTGTCTCGCATTCAATTATTGTTGGGTCAACAATCAATTAGTGGTTACAAATCATTAAACTTACATAGATTTGATGCAGTAAATTTAAGGCTGATTTTCTTCCCTTCACTTAGAGCTACTTTATCTAGAAAGTCTACCAAATGACTTGCTGTGCTAAAACTTCTTTCACTGTGACGGGTAATGTACTGTAGTACTTCTGGTTTTGGGAAAATTTGCCGGTCCGCAAAAAGTTTGGCGATCAAGGCTAAAAATAAATTATCGTCAGGTGGAAGTAATCGTGCATTTCTCATTCCCAAAACTCGTGAACGAAGGTCTGGTAGATCTATTTTCCAATATATTGGATCTTTCTTGCCTGTAAGAAGTAAGTAACAACCGTTCGCGAGCAGCATGTTGAATAAATGAAAAAGCCTATTTTCTAATTCTACGTTTTCTGGTTGCTCGTCCATATTTTCTATTACAAAAGCTGCTGAGGGTGCCTTTTGAAGATCGATATTAACAACGTCGGAAATATCTATAACATTCGCAGACAGGGACCTCGCCCATACAAGTGCTAAATGAGTTTTGCCAGAACCGGCTGGTCCAGATAAAATATGTTGTCGGTTGGGCCAATTTTCCCAGTCTTCCATTAATTTTACAGCCATCGAATTGCATTC
>NYSJ01000092.1 GCA_002682975.1 Paracoccaceae bacterium | reverse complement strand
TTGAGCGTTGCCAAGAAATGGCTTGAGAACCATTTGGACACACCGGAAGCAGCTGAAAAGTACCTTATAAGCCTAATGGCAGGTACTTACTCGAGTTTAGAAATTGATGGACAAGACCGTATTAATGAAGCTTTGACTGCACTATCGTCAAAAGGCGGCCTTAATGCACAGTTACGTAATCATATGAAGAAGAAAGGAAGCGAGGATGCATTATATAATGGTTTCATACAGTTAGGAGAAAGGCTTAATCTGAACTAACTGTCATTTCTTCTGAAATTATACTTTATATTTTCCCACGTATCAGTTGTAAAAATAAATAAGAACTCCAAGTCACAGTTCCCTGAATTTCTTATTCCATGAAATTCATTTTCTGGAATGTAAACTATGTCTCCTTTAGTGATAGCTTTTGCTATTTTATTATCCATCAATAAAAAGCCACTACCTTCGACTATAAAATAAATTTCTTGTGGCTCATGATTGTGTAGGGGTAGGTCCTCACCCTTTGGAATTTTGCCATATCCAACGCTTACTCCTTTACTCTCACATATTTTTCTATCTACTAAATGTTTCCATTGTGAGTTTGGATTAGCTCCGGATGCTACACGCTCTTTAGAAGAAGTTTCCCATTTGAAATCGCTCAGCGATTTTAAGAAAATGTCCATCTTTATTATTTCCGTTTATTATAGTTAAATTCTATTGAATAAGGTTCTTGGAGTGACAAAAGAGAGTTAAAATTTCTAAACCCACAGTTGCGGCTAAAAATGCTGTCATACCAGAAATATCGTGAGGTGGAGAAACTGTGTTTATATCCGCTCCAACCAAATTTAAGCCAGCAAGATTCTGTAAAAACTCAAGTCCTTCTCGCGAAGTTGCACCACCCCAGGTTGGGGTACATACTCCCGGCGCACAAGATGGATCAAAAAAGTCCATGTCAAAACAGAGATATACCGATCGTCCTTTAAGTGTTTCAACTACTCTTTTTGCGGTATTATTCAAGCCAGTTTTGAATAATTCACTACCATTTATTAATCCATAACCCACTTCTCGAGTATGATTAAATACAGTACTATCATTCGTTGGCCCCCGTGCTCCAATATGTAAAGACGATCCTACATCAATAAGGGACTCCTCAGCAGCCCGAGTGAATGTAGTAGCCACATTAAATCGTAAATATTCTTGGTTGCCATCCCCTTGGTAGGTATCGGTATGAGCATCTATATGAAGCACTACTAAGTCTGGATAAATTTTACTTGCGGCTCTCAAGAGCGGTAGGGTTATATTACCATCTCCACCTAAGGCCAGAGGTATTGCTTTGCCGCTATATATCTGTGAGGCTGCCTCCTCAATTTCAGTAAAACTTTCCTCAATTACGCTCGGTGTTGTGTCTGCATCACCACAATCAACAACTTTTAAGAGCTCTAGAGGGTTATACGTCGCATGCGGAGGTTGAAACGGCCTAACAAGCTGGGAGTGTTCCCGAATTGACGCAGGTCCAGTTCTTGATCCAATTCGAGTAGGGTGTAGGCCTCCATCAAACGGCACACCAAGAATAACCGCTTGCGAAGTACTAAAGTCTGTAGAGTAGGGGACATTCATGAAAGTTTTAGGTCCCACAAATGGCCCTTCTTTGTGTACTTGAGGCACGCCAAGCTTTGCCATAATTGATCTCCATTTTATTAAATTATCATTACTTTTGATGCATAAGAAAAGAATTACAATAAAATTTAGCTAAACTTCGAAAGAAGTATTGAATCTTCTATTAATCTCGTCGAGCTGCAAGTCTTTGCTTTTAAAACTATCGTAATTCAAGACTTCTATGATACCGTTTTGATAAAACAGCGTTACCTCAATAGTTATAAAAATTTAGGACTGGATAATACATGGACTCTACATATTTTTGGCCATTAATGACCATTGCAGCTATTTTTGTAGGCATGGGTAAGGGTGGTCTTCCAGTTGTGGCCAGCTTGGCGGTACCGAGTTTATCACTCATCATGTCTCCTGTGACAGCTGCGGGCTTATTACTGCCGATATACATTGTTTCGGATATTTTTGCGATAAGGGCATATAGGCGAGACTATGACTGGCAAGTGCTGAAAGTAGGTTTTATTGGAATGACACTTGGCGTTTTGGTAGGAGGGCTCACGGCCCATATTGTATTAGATTGGGTTATAACACTATTGATCGGTCTTATGGGGCTAGTGTTCTCATTAAAACAAATATTTCAACGAATAGATTTCACACAAGTCCAGAAAACTCTTAATACTAAAACTGGCGTTGTTTGGTGCACCATTGCAGGATTCACTAGCTTCATTAGTCATAACGGCGGTCCGCCTTGGCAGATCTTTGCTTTACCACTTGGTTTATCCAAATCAGTTTTTGTTGGAACATCAGTGATCGCATTTAGCTATTGTAACTTAATTAAAGCAATACCTTACTTAATATTGAATCAAATGACACTGGATACCGTAAAAATTTCACTTTACCTGATGGTTCCAGCCAGTATTGCAGTATTTATGGGTGTAAAAATAATCACAATTATACCAGAAAAAGTTTTTTTCAAAATTGTGACATGGGCCTTATTGTTAATTTCTTTGAAATTGATTTACGACGGACTAAACTTTCATTTGTGATTTAGCCACTCTCACAAAGTGTACATTAAATTTACATTAATTTGAAAAATTATTTAAACTTTTTATCAAAATATGTTACCATGCAATTGTGATACATAGGGACAGTATTCATGAACAAACAGCGGCATATTTTTTTAAGAAAGATAACACTAAGAACTTTTCCAGATTTTTTATTTGGTTCGGTAAAGTTATTAAGTAAAAATTTAAAATCTGAAAAAAAAGTGAAAACATTATCACTTTGGGCTTTCATTTTACTGGCGGGTCCTGCGTGTTTAATTTACATGGTTCAAAAATAAGCAATTTATTTTTGGGAATTAATTTTTATTACATTTTATTAAGTTGGCTATTTAGCCACTCTAAAAGAATGTGAGCGTACTCGTCTCTTTTCAATTCATTCAGTGTTTCATGTCTAGACTCTGAGATAGTGTTCAGGATATGATTGGAGTGTCCGTTGCGTTTAAGTTTTGCAGCTAGTTTCTCCATATCTTTGCCGTAGTTAGTGCAAGGATCTTTTCCTCCACCCAACAGATGAATTGGAAAGTTAGCTGGTATATTAGAAAGGTTTTGATTGGAGTAAAAGACTGCTTCAGCTATGTCCAGCCATGACTGAAGAGAAACGTCGAACCCACATAGTTTGTCGTCAATGTATTTATCAACCTGAGCTTTATCGTGTGAGAGCCAATCAAAATTTGTCCTCTTATTTTTTATTTTATTAGCCCAACTTTGAAATGTTAAAATCCACGCGAAGTTGCTTCGTTTTTTTGGATGCAGAAACTTCCTTTCCGTGGACAGAATAATTCTACCAATCATCGCTAAAAGATTTGTTTCAATGCCGCTATTCCAACACGCAATACCATTTATTCTATGGTAAGCGTGGGTTACATATCTAAATAGAAGTATAGATCCAAGTGAGTGACCAAAACAAAAAATAGGAATATTAGGATGATCCTGCTTCATTAAATCTATAACGAAATCGAGGTCATGCAAAAGTTGATCAAATCCATTTTTATCTGCGAAATGCCCTTTGCTAGAATTCTTCGCGTAAGTGTAACCATGCCCACGGATGTCGTGAGCATAAACTGCGTATCCGGATTCCCTCATAACCTGCATGAACCATGCATATCTTTTCGCATGTTCAGCCATGCCATGGCTAATATGCACAACAGCCTTCGGTCTGTTTGTAGGCATAGCTTGGTATATGTTTAACTTTGCGCCTGAAAAAGAGTCTGCTGAAAAACGTTCCATTAGCCGTTTATACATAAAGAATATAGTGACGCCATAAATATTTGACACATCAAAAAGGGCAAGGGAGTCTGGCTAATTGGGAAAGACTGCCTTATCTTTTTGCTTTATTAGCGTAAAGTGTTGTGCGAAATTTTCTTCAAAAAGTTTAACCAATTTAACAGCAGCTTTATCATATTCAACCGAATTTTTCCAATTGTCTCTTGGGTTCAACAGAGACCTGTCTACGCCCTTAATAGCCATGGGCACAGTAAAACCAAAATTATAATCTTTACGAAATTCAGTATTATCAAGTTCACCACTTAATAATGTCTCAAGTATTGCTCTCGTAGCTTTTATTGGCATACGGCTCCCAATTCCGTAAGGGCCTCCTGTCCAACCAGTATTCACTAACCAACATCTTGTTCCACTGTCTATTATTTTTCGCTTAAGAATATCACCGTATATCTCTGGCTTGAGAGGCAAAAAGGGAGCTCCAAAACAAGGAGAAAAGGTTGGCTCAGGCTCCACCACACCTCGTTCAGTACCTACAGCTTTGGATGTGAAGCCTGATAAAAAATGATACATCGCTTGTTCAGCGGAAAGAGAAGCGACCGGAGGCAACACACCAAAAGCATCACAAGTAAGCATAATCAGATGCTTAGGATGCTCTCCTAATCCATCAATAGCTGATCNGGTTACATAATGCATCGGATATGCCGCCCGCATATTTGCNGTAAGTTTNCTATCAAAAAAATCTAATTTCTTNGTTTCTTCNTCATAGACCATATTTTCAATAACGGTTGCNAANTTAGTGGTTGTGGCAAANATCTCAGGTTCTGTTTCTGCAGATAAACCNAATGTTTTGGCGTAACAGCCACCNTCAAAATTAAACAGTCCGTTATCTGACCAACCATGCTCGTCATCACCTATCAGTACACGTTTTCCATCGGTCGATAGAGTAGTCTTACCCGTTCCAGATAGACCGAAAAAAATAGCTGATGCCGAGAAGCGGTCTGATACTCGGTTCGCAGCACAGTGCATTGGGAGAACACCCTTTTTGGGTAATAGATAGTTCAAGATGGTGAACACCGCTTTCTTGTTNTCTCCGCCGTATTCGGTACCGGCAATAAGTACCAGTTTTGCATCTAAATTTATTGCGATTGCTGTCTCACTTCTGCAACCGTGTTTTTTGGGATTAGCCTTAAAACTTGGAATATTAATAATGTTAAAATCACTATAAAAATTATTCAGATCAGATGGATCAGGTTTAATTAACAAGTGTCTCATAAATAAATTATGCCAAACTAGTTCCGAAATCACCCGAATATTTATTCTATGATCTGGATCTGCGCCTGCGTATAAATCCTGAACAAATAATTCTTTATCATTTATAAAATCTAACATATCAGCGTGAAGTCGATCGAAATGCTTAGCTTTCATTTGAGCATTATTGTNCCACCAAATTTCATGTTCAGAAGATTTTGAGAACACAATGTATTTATCATTTGGGGATCTACCGGTAAATTTACCGGTTTTTACAAGAAGTGACCCTCCTATACCTTCGACTCCTTCAGATCTTTGTATGGCGGCCTCAAAAAGTTCGGCTTCGTTCAAATTAAAAAATACGCTCCGATAATTTTTAATCCCTTGATCATTTAAGGTTGAGTTAGGGTTATATAAACCAAAAGTATTTGCCATTTCTGCTCCATATNCAGCAATATCTACAGTCTGTATCGTAAGAAATAAAATATGGAAACAGCCAGTTTGACTTGTTAGCGCAAACTTTAAAATGTTTGCGCAATCATAAGAATATTTGAATGAAAGTTCATCTTAAACACAATNAAAAGGGCACTACTATGAGCAGTCTATCATTTAAAAAGAAAGTTAAATTTCTAAATTTTCCTAAAAAAAAATGAGTATAGTCGTTATCATTAGGATGGTNATAGAATCTGAACTTTTTTTTCAAGCAATAATCAAACCAGTTTTAATTAGCTTTGCGAATGATCCTTACAGTCTCAAATCTGAAGAACTTGATCTTCTAAATTGGTATTCAAAAAAATTTGATCAACGTGTTAACTTGGAGTTATCGCGATTAAGTGATTTCATTTTCCCAAGCGCAGTAGAAAAAAACCTGGTTAAGATGGATTACCTGAATGAGAAATAGAAAAGTGAAAATTTTGATCGCTTTGGGGCATAAAGCGACACTNCTTTTATATTTAGGCTAAAATTGCTGGGCTCATCTCTCTAGAGATTTTATTCCTTCNCGTATATCATCAATTGACATAGTAGAGCCTCCACAAATTATTACTAAAATTTTGCTAAACGCCTCAAGCTCTTCCAACTGATTGTAAATAGGAGATAGAGCCGCGCCACACGCTGGTTCAACTAAAATTTTATGGTCTGAAAGAAAATTTTCACAAGCTAATAGTGTATCTAAGTCAGATGTTAAAACACTTTTAACATTATGCGCAAAGGCAAGTTTGAATGCACCTTCGCTTACCTTTTTAGCTCCAAGGGAAGTCGCTAAACTGGATATTTTATCCAACTCCACTGTTTCTCCTTTCTTCAATGAATTATTTAGTGAAGCCGCTCCGAAGGTTTCAACCGCCATAATTGGAGTATCTTCCCATTTGTTATTTAACAAACCCTTTATCACCCCAGCCAAAAGGCCAGCACCACCAACAGAAAGTATTATAAGATCAGGCTTGAAATCTGTAGCCCGAACCTCGTCAATAATAGTTGAATGACCAGACCACAATAACTCATCATCAAATGGATGAATAAACGCTGTCTCATCATTCAAAAGAGACTGGGCCAATTCATTTGCTTCCAACCAAGAACTTCCGTGTACAATAACTTCAGCATTATCTTTTTTCAGCAAGGAGATCGACCGAGCACTCGTTGTCTCTGGGACTATAACTTTTACAGGAATGCCAAGTTTTTTTCCTGCATAAGCCACCGCCATTCCAGCATTTCCACCAGACGAAGACAAAAAAGATTTTGCCTCTCTACGGGCAAAGTATTCACATGCAAAACCAATACCTCTAATTTTGAAAGATCCAGATGGCTGTAAAGCATCTAGTTTGAGCCTAATGTCTTTATTGACTAAATCGCTTAGGATATCAGAGACAATAAGTGGTGTTTCAATGTGTAAGGGCATGAAATTCTATCTTTGTTGTACAAAATCTATTTTAGGTTTAACTTGTTATACGAGATACTATTTATCTTCATCTACTATTTACAATTAAATAATTAATTATGGACGGTGTAATGCCTATAAAAAATCGCTTTGCTGACTTACAAAATGAGATGGTTACCTGGAGACACGATTTTCATGAATATCCAGAGCTTCAATTTGATCTTCCGCGGACCACAGCAAAAATTATTGAATTATTAAATGAATTTGGAGTTAATTCAATAAAAACAAAAATAGGAAAAAGTGGTATAGTTGCAGAAATATATGGTCAAAAAAGAGATTCAGGAAGANCAATTGGGTTTAGGGCCGATATGGATGCTTTGCCGGTTTCAGAGATGAATAATTTCTCATATAAATCAAAAATTGAAAATAAAATGCATGCATGTGGGCATGATGGACACACCACTATTCTTCTAGGCGTTGCAAAATATCTATGTGAAACCCGTAATTTTGACGGAACAGTAGTACTGGCATTTCAACCTGCCGAAGAAGGAGGGGGNGGAGCTAAGGCTATGGTTGACGATGGCCTGATAAGCGATTGGAATATTGAGGAAATCTATGGTTTACATAATTTGCCTAATTTNNAGGTGGGCGAATTCGCTATCAAGTCAGGACCCCTTATGGCTGCTTCAGATTTTTTTGAAATCATAGTCGAAGGGAAAGGGGGGCACGCTGCATTACCGCACTTTTCAAACGATACAACTTTAGCTAGTTCGGCTATCGTTCTGGCTTTGCAACAAATTGTTTCNAGGCGGATATCTGCCTTGCAAGCGGTTGTCTTGTCAGTCACTGGCTTGAGTACTGATACTATGGCACACAATGTCACTCCAGACTCCGTTAGAATTACTGGTACCACAAGGTTTTTAAATGAAGTTGAAAGACAAAAAATGCCTGATAGTATTAAAAAAACAGCTCAGTCCACGGCGGACGCCTACGGCTGTACAGTAAATGTAAGATATGAATTTGGCGTNAGTGTCACTGATAACTACCTTAAAAATACAGAATTTGCTATCGAGGCAGCCGAAGCGGTTGTCGGAGCTAATAATATTAAAACTGACATAGATCCAATAATGGCGGGTGAGGATTTTTCAGAAATGTTAGCAGGATGTCCGGGAGCATTTATATTTTTAGGTAATGGACCATCTGCTAGTTGGCACAATCCATCATATGACTTTAATAATGAGGCATTACCTTTTGGCTGCAGTTGGTTTGCCAATTTAGCGGAAAAACGTCTTCCGTTAGGGTAAACTTTCCCTTTTTCAGTTTTGACCTCACATTATGGTCAATGCCCCGTTTATTAGGGATACTCTTTTTATTAAGCCCTCGTTTCTTAATCTAGTAGCTGACTGTGTATAAAAACGGTCTTCAAGCTTGTTAAATTTATCGTTACTTAAAACTGTAGTTTTGTTTCTGTCTGCATACTTAATTAACAGACTGTCAGCCTTGTGTCCTTTTTTTGATACTGTAACATTATGGCGGTTCCGATTTAATACCCTACAAATTGTCATCGGGACTGTTTCTCCCTCGGTAATCAAGCCTTTTTCACGCAGTAAGCGGATAATGCTATGATCGAAAAATAGGTAGGTTTTAAAACCATCNCGCTCCAGCTCATTGATGAATTTTAAAAAAACTTTTAAATCCCAGTTAGCCGTCCCAATTAAGTTATTTGCATCTATAACTAAATCGAATTGATTTTCATTCTNGGGTTTAGCAGAGAGTGTCAGACCTTTTCTTATCCTTAAGTAACCGGCAATCAATAAACTTGCAGTAAACCCATAAATTACAAGTGTAATTATACTCTCTCTATCGAAAATATACAGATAAAGCAGGGCAATAGCTAAGGAAATCCATAAAACAAGACCACGAAAATAAAGGCCTATAAAAAGGATAATAAGTGCCACCAGCATTGGTATGTCGCCTGTTAAATTTGAATCAAGTCCCATTAGTAAGGCAACTTTTTCTTCTGACTGAATTATTACTCATGCGAAATATAAATACCAAGCTAAGATATAAAAACTCTACCAATAAGGATTCGATTATTTTGGATTTTGAACTCATTTATTTTTATGGAAAGTTGGACTTGCAACAACTCCAGTGTCGAATAAATTAGAAACCTCAATATCTGAAAGATTTAAGACATCTCCCAATATTTCTTCGGTATGTTCACCGAGANNAGGAGCNGNCGTTGNATCAGAATTTTCNACTTTNGAAAAATTTGCTGGATGCTTTGGAACTAGAAATTCCCCAGCATCTGGTTGCAGGATTTTTTTAAAGAGTGGATTATCTTCTGTCAAATCTGGGTCAGAATTTAAAGCCTCCCGAACTGAACGAAAAACAGACCAAGTAAGACCCGTTTTGTCAAAATCGCTGGCAAAATCTTCGACTTTTCTTGTTTTAAACCACGGTTCTATTATTTCTGTAATTGCATGNCGCCACTTCCATCTAATCGACTCGTCCTGCAGGTTGATATTATTTTGCATTTCCAATTGTTTAAACTGTTCCGCAGTATCGGTAGCTTTAACAATACCTGTCCACTGTCTGGAAGTTAAGCCAATAATCATTACTCTGTTACCGTCTGCGCACAAAAAATCCTTGCCATATGCCCCATAAAGCGAGTTTCCCGCTTTCGTCCGNTCATCCGTGTTTAAAGTGGTATCAGCAATCATTCCGAGATGACCGATAGCTGCAGATGCGACATCTTTAAGCGCTATCTCTACATCCTGACCAACTCCATGTCTTAATCTGTACCGTTCAGCTGCCAGTAAAGATGACACACACATATTTCCTGCAATCATATCCCATGCTGGGATGGCATTAGCCACTGGATCAGTACTGCCCTCAAGACCGGTGATATCAGGTATGCCTAGCGCCGGATTGACTGTATAATCAACTTGAGGCTTTCCGTGTCTATCACCTGTTAAAGTAACAATAATTATGTCACTTCTAACTTTAGATAATGTTTCATAATCTAACCAGCCACGAACCTTTAAATTTGTTAAAAATAGGCCGGCGTCTTTTCCAGGGGCGGTAATTAAATTAGAAATCAATTCTTTTCCATCTGGACTTTTCATATCGACCGCAATCGATTTTTTACCTTTATTCATTCCAGACCAAAACAAACTACTTCCACTCGGCGCATAGGGCATGCGGCGCGCATCTAAGCCTCCTTCGAGCCTGTCAAACCTTATAACTTCAGCACCCATTTGAGCTAAAGTCATACCAGCCATCGGAACAGCAACAAAAGCAGAGCTTTCTATAATTCGTAAACCAGATAGGATATTATTCATCATTTTTCTCACATGAGGCGGTCGCCTCCATACATTGATGACCATTGGCCGTTGTGTACAGAGTAAGGTTGTCATTGTCTGTTTTTGCCACTAACTCCATTGGATTATCCGCAAATGCTGGATGTACCCCCCGAAATGTAAACTTTCTTGGTGTGGAATTGAGCAAAACCGTCGCGTATTGCATTAGAAATAGTGCCTGTAATGGTCCATGCACAATTAAATGAGGGTATTTCTCAACCTCTTGTGCATATTTTAGATCATAGTGAATTCTATGCGCATTGTACGTTAATGCAGAGAACCTGAAAAGAAGTGGGTTAGATATGGCTATTTTCTTGATGGGATAATCTGATTTCGGCACATCTTTTTTCTTTGGTGGGTTAAAAGTATCTGAGGCTTGTAGATACACAATATTCTGTGTTTCGGTTATTGCTAGTTTATTAGAATTCCTTAACTTGTGCTCGTAAGTAATAAATACCATTTCACCGGACTGAGATTTTTTTTCTTTTATATCAAGCAGAGTTGTATCCTTCGTAATTTCTTCTCCTACTTTTAAGTCAGAGTGAAAGGTTAATGAACCACTTGCCCACATTCGGCGTGTCAAATTCTGGGGTGGAATGTAACCTACATGCTTTGGATGCCCATCTTCACTAAGTTGATCTAGATGTGTAGGAGATGGAAATGCAAACCAATGCCACAATGGCGGTAGAGCATCGCCTTTTTTAAAACTCTTATTTGGATTCTTTCCAATGGTTGAGTTGATTAGTTTAGCATTCATTATATCTAAACAACCAGTCGAGGTGCTTTTATTGCCTACCCAATCAGCTATGTCTGAATTTTCCAAAATCTGCTCCATAAATTAAACACAACTTAACTCCAATTAAATTATACTACGAGTTAATCAAGCGCGAATTACTAAGATCAACGGCAATTCGTAAAAATAAAAAAACATTATTGAGAAACGTAATATTTATCCTGCCTTTGAACGTTTACTTTCAGAAATGATATTTGTGTAGTTTGAGACAAAAATTAACAAAGCTCCGATTATTAAAGTCATCTCTACCGGTTCGCGATATATAATGAAGCCAAGGACAGCGATTATTGGCAACCTAATAAATTCTAGTGGTGAAACAACAGCAGCAGGCACTAATGTTAAAGCAGTTGTTAAACAATAGTGAGCGATTAATCCTGAAATCCCGATAATAGTAATAAAAGGTAAATCAGCCAAGGTTAACCCAGTAATTTTTCCATCATATGCACTACAAATAAAACCAAAAACTATTTGAATAAGGGTCATGAAAAAAAGAATATGAATCGTAGTTTCATATTTAGTTAAGCGCTTTGTAAAAATCACAGAACCAGCAAAACCTACGGCTGATAGGGCTGCAGCAATAATCCCGTAACTTAATTCTTGCGACCACGGTGCTGTAATTATAAGTACCCCNAAAAACCCNAGCACAGCTGTTATTACACGCAGTTTTGTAAGTTTTTCACCAAGAAATATTGGTGAAAGAAGTATTACCCATAAAGGAAATGTGAACTCTAGTGCGATGACTTGGGCTAACGGGGCCACTGTAACAGCAAAAAACCATAAATTCTGTCCAGTAAAATGGGCTATATTTCTCCCAATATGAGATAAAGTATGTGTAAATTTTATTCCATTTAAAGTTCCGGAATATTGACCGATTGCCACCACTATAAAAAAACCGATTATGCTCCGGTACATCATAATTTCGAAAGTTGGTATTGTTTTACCCAGCTCTCTGCCGGCTATCGCCATAGCAGAAAACGATGCTACCGCACCAACCATATAAAACGCTGCTTTTATTGCTGGACTGAACAAGATTGAATACTCTAATTTACTTTTTCGTAGTAAAAGCTTAAATTTTCATATGTCTATATATAAATTGATTTAATTTATTTTTCGCTTAACAATACCTCGTTAAATGGAGTTAAATTTTTACACCATTTTTTAACAATTTTTTTTTGGTACTCAAAAATAGGCATACCCAAGTTGCATGTTGATTAATATGGATAGAGAAAAACAAAATGCAGTATCATACGCCATCTAGCTTCAATGAAGCTGTAGCTATTTCAAATTCCTCTACTGGACTAATCAAATACTTAGCAGGCGGAACCGATCTTCTCGTACAGTTGAAAATTGGTAATAAGCCACCAGATCATTTAGTTGACATAAAAAATATACCTGGCGTGAGAGACGTTATTTTGCGGAAAGACGGTGGTTACACAATTGGTGCAGCGGTCTCTGGCGCGCAGCTAACAGGTCATAAAAAGCTTTCAAACGAATGGCCTGGCCTAGTAGAGGGCATGGAACTTGTGGGTTCAGCCCAGATCCAAAGTAGAGCTACATTGGTGGGTAACCTATGTAATGGATCCCCTGCTGCTGATAGTGTTCCCGGAATGATAGCTGCAGGAGCCTCAGTTTCAGTTATAAACTCTTTTGGTGTAAAAGACATTCTTGTCAAAGACATTCCTACTGGGCCTGGTTCAACTAGCCTGGAAGATGGAGACTTAGTAACAGCCATTAACCTTCCAAAACGTAATAAGTACGAGGGAGATGCATATCTAAGATTTATCCCCAGAACTGAAATGGATATAGCAGTAGTTGGATGCGCAGTTAATCTCTCGTTAGAAAATGGAGTGATTGCAGCAGCCAAAGTAGTTTTGGGAGCTGTTGGTCCAAGGATGATAATAGCTCACGCCGCGGCAGATTGTTTGATTGGAACAAAATTAGGCGAAAACATTTTATCTAGTTTTTCTTCTGAATGCAGTCGAATTGCACGACCAATATCGGACAAAAGGGGTTCCGAAGAATTTCGAAAAGACATAATTGGTGTCATAGCCAAACGTGCAGCTACAAAAGCTTATGCCAGAGCGTTAGGAAATAATTAGATGAATAAAATTCATGTAAAGACAAATATAAACGGTGATCGAGTAGAGTTCCTTGCAGATCCGCGAGAAACATTGCTGGACTGCTTGAGAGATCACATTGGACTAACTGGATCAAAAGAGGGCTGTGGTACTGGTGACTGTGGAGCCTGTTCGTGTATCTTTGACGGTGACCTTGTAAGCTCTTGTCTAGTCCTTGGTGTCGAGGCTGAGGGTAAATTAATTGAAACTATAGAGGGAATGGCGGGAGAGGACGATCTTCATCCGCTTCAAAAAAAATTTATTGAAATGGCAGCATTACAATGCGGGTTCTGTACTCCTGGAATATTGATAGCCGCTAAAGCTCTGCTTGATAGAAATAATAATCCTACTGAGAACGACGTCCGTTACTGGCTCGCTGGAAACCTCTGTCGGTGCACTGGATATGATAAAATTATTAAGGCAGTCATGGCAACAGCTAAGGAAATGCGGGAGACAGCGTAATGGCTAAGGACGAAATAGCGAAAGAGTTTCAGTATATCGGAACACGACCTAACCGTCCCGACGGTTTTGATAAAGTCACCGGCCGAGCTAAGTACGGAGCAGATGTTTCCGCCGTAGGTATGCTGCACGCTGCTGTGCTTAGATCTCCATATGCCCATGCTCGAATAAAATATATCAATTGTGAGAAAGCGGCGAAACTCAGCGGAGTTAAAGCTATTGTTACGCGCGACGACTTTCCAATTGTTAAAGATGAAGATACTTTAAAACTTTTAGAAAATACAATTGCAGGAGATTTTGCTTATTATGATGGACACGCTATAGCAGCGGTCGCGGCTACATCCGTTTTTGCAGCAAAAGAAGCCATCAAACAGATAGAAGTAGATTATGAAGTTTTACCACATGTGATAGATGTGGACGAAGCGATCCAACCAGACGCTCCTGTAGTTAGAGAAAATGCTGGAGACTTTTCCGTACCTGAGGGAAGTTCACCAAATGTGGCGAGTTATATTGAATTTGGTAGAGGTGATATTTCTAGTGGGTTTGATAAGGCCGATTTAGTTAAGTCTGGCCGTTTTAAAACAGAAGCTGCACACCAAGGTTACATAGAACCACATGCCTGTATGGCTCAATTAGATCATAATGGGCAGGGAGAGATGTGGGTTTGTACTCAGGGTCATTGGTATATTCGACAGATGTGTGCTGCAGTATTAGGCCTTGAATCCAGTAAATTATGTGTAACTCCATCTGAGATAGGCGGTGGATTTGGAGGTAAAACAACGATTTTTATAGAGCCATTAGCTTTAGCATTGAGCAAAAAAACTGGTGGACGACCCGTCAAAATAGTTATGAGTCGTGCAGAAGTTTTGCGTGCTACAGGACCGACCGCATCGGCATCAATGGATGTGAAGATTGGTATGACAAAAGACGGATATATAACGTCAGGTTCTGTTGAGTTTAGAATGCAAGGTGGTGCTTTTGGTGGCTCTCCAGTCGGCGAGGCGTTACAATGTGCATTTGCCTCTTATAATATGCCAGCCGTACATCACATTGGTTATGATATTTTAGCTAATAGACCAAGAGCTGCGGCGTATCGTGCGCCAGGTTCACCAATGGCTGCATACGCGGTTGAAAGTTTAATTGATGAAATATGCACAGATCTAAATCTTGACCCAATAGATGTTAGATTAAAAAATGCTGTAAAAGAAGGTGACAAATCGAGCTATGGACCAAAATTCAAGAAAATTGGTTTAATTGAGACACTAAAGGCTACCAAAGATCATCCAAATTATTCCTTATCGTTGGGCGTTAATCAGGGCAGGGGTGTTGCCGCAGGATATTGGATGAACCATGGAGGAGAAACGTCTGTATCCGTTTCGCTCGCCGAAGATGGAAGCGTAAATGTTACTGTAGGTACTCCAGATATTGGCGGCAGTAGGGCTTCAATAGC
>NYSJ01000066.1 GCA_002682975.1 Paracoccaceae bacterium | reverse complement strand
CCCAGGGGTGAAACAAAGATCAAATAGAGCCTCTACGTCCCAATAGTCTTCCTTTTTTTCAACATGAAGCTCAAACACAAGAAAACCTTTTAAGAATGTCAAAATCTCAGTATAATTGACATTTATACTACTAAAGGCATAAATACATGCGAAAAATCTCTATCANTTTNAACAAAAATCTTCTCGTGGACTATTAGTAAGTTAACAACTAACTNTGTAATCCTACATTGAAAAACTTCTGCTGTTTCTGCACTGGTTCCTCAATATAATTATTGTTAAAGTATAGAAACCACCACGATTAAACCCAAGTGAGTTATAGATAAGTAGAGAGTTAGATGAGCCCTTCAATATTACCGACCTATAAACGCGCTTCATTGGCTTTTGAGAGAGGTCAAGGCAGCTGGTTGATTACTAAAGATGGAGATCGGTATCTTGATCTTGGAGCTGGAATTGCTGTGAATGCCCTTGGGCATGCAAACTCAGAACTCGTGGAAGCATTGACTTATCAGGCAAACAAACTCTGGCATGTATCCAACCTTTATGAAATTCCTGAACAACAACGCCTAGCAGATTTATTAGTTGAAAAAAGCTTTGCAGAGACTGTCTTCTTCACAAATTCTGGGACAGAAAGCTGCGAGTTGGCCGTTAAAATGGTTCGAAAATACTGGTATGAAAAGGGACAAGAAAATCGAGTTGAAATAATAACATTTGAGGGATCTTTTCATGGACGGTCNTCAGCCGGTATAGCTGCGGCAGGCGGTGAAAAGTTGACAAAAGGTTTTGGCCCAATGCTCCCAGGGTTCGTTCATCTTCCTTGGTCCAATCATGCTATGATCGAAGCAGCTATAAATGAAAATACTGCAGCTATCCTTATCGAACCCATACAGGGAGAGGGNGGTATTCGTTGCTTACCAGATGAATGCTTGAAGGGTTTGCGAAGTTTGTGCNATAAAAATGAAATATTGTTAGTTGTTGATGAAGTGCAATGCGGGATTGGNCGAACTGGCAAGCTATTCGCACATGAATGGTCAGGAATAGAACCGGATATTGCCATGATTGCAAAAGGAATCGGCGGAGGTTTTCCCCTTGGAGCGGTTCTTGCGAAAATTAATGCTGCAAGCGGAATGAGCGCTGGGACACATGGATCTACATACGGCGGAAATCCATTGGCATGTTCTGTCGGATCAAAAGTCTTAGAGATTGTAAATACAACTGACTTTCTTAACTCCGTAACAGCAAAATCAGGTGTTATAAATCANGGAATTCTTGGCTTAATAGATTTATACCCCGATGTTTTTCAGGAAATAAGAGGNACTGGCCTAATGTTGGGAATCAAATGCAAATGCCCAAATGTGGATTTTGTGCAAAAAGGTTATGAAAATGGCATCTTGACTGTTCCAGCTAGTGATAATGTCATTAGGTTATTGCCGGCATTGAATATAACCTACGAAGAAATTAACCAGGCTTTAACTAGATTAGAACAGACCGCTAAGTCCCTACAGAAAACTATATAAAGAAATAAAATGCCAAATTTTTTAGATATAAAAACTATAAAGAGCAGTGAGCTAAAAAAGATAATCCAAACTGCTTTAGAAATAAAGAAATCTAGATCNGGCTTAANAAAGGGAGCACTTGACAGCGACAAAGCATTAGAGGGTCAAATCGTGGCTTTAATTTTTGAAAAGCCCTCAACCCGTACACGGATCAGTTTCGACGTAGGCGTGCGCCAAATGGGCGGCCAAACAATAGTTTTATCCGGAAAGGATATGCAGCTTGGTCATGGGGAAACTATTGCAGATACTGCAAGGGTTCTCAGCCGTTACGTAGATTTAATCATGCTGCGAACATATGAAGAAGCAACACTGCATGAGATGGCTCAATTCGCGACAGTCCCAGTGATAAATGGCCTGACAAATTTTTCACACCCATGTCAAATTATGGCTGACATCTTGACTTACGAAGAACACCGAGGTTCGATCGAAGGTAAAAAAATAGTTTGGTCAGGTGACGGTAATAATGTCTTCAATAGCTATGCTCATGCAGCCGAAAAATTTAATTTCAATTTAACATTTACTGGTCCAGAAACTCTAGAACCAGATAGGAAATTAATAGAGCAAGCGAGTCAGAACGGAACAAAAATTTCTATCGAAATCGATCCTGCAGCTGCGATGAGAGACGCAGACCTTGTCGTAACAGATACATGGATAAGTATGCATGATCTTCAATCTGCAAGAGAGCGGCGTCATAACCAACTAAGGCCATACCAGGTCAATAAGGAGCTCATTGCCCATGCTAAACCTGATGCGCTGTTCATGCATTGCTTGCCGGCACATAGAGATGAGGAAGCGACATCTGAGATAATGGATGGGAAAAACTCCGTTATTTTTGACGANGCAGAAAATAGGCTTCATATTCAGAAAGCNATAATGCGTTGGTGCCTAGATAAATGAACTGAAGCNTCNCGTAAGGANTGATAGCTAGTGGCCATCGTCAAGAATTCCNGTCCTGACGGANTAATTTACTGCTAGCGCGTAGTCAGGGTCATCATCACTATCAATCATCAAGTGACCCGCTTTNATTAAAAGCGTATGGCAATCTCTACTGAGGTGCTTTAACTGCAAGCGTTTCCCTGCATTTTCGTATTTTGCAGCAACAACNTCTATTGCCTGTAAAGCAGATTGGTCAACCACCCTGCTTGACTCAAAATCCAAAGTCACAATGCNNGGGTCATTTTCAATGTCAAAAAGCTCTACAAAACCATCTGTGGANCCAAAAAAGAGAGGTCCCTGAATTTTATATGTTTTTTCTCCACCATCTAAATCNACATGCGCATGAATNCTNCGTGCATTATTCCATGCGTANGCAAGCGCTGAAACAATCACTCCGACCACGACGGCCATAGCAAGGTCAAACCAAACTGTTACAACGGTGACTAAAATAGTAACAAAAGCATCAGTTTTTGGGACTACCCGTAAAATTTTGAGTGAATTCCAGGCAAAGGTACCGATTACAACCATGAACATAACTCCAACCAATGCGGCCAGCGGAATTTGTTCGATGATTGAGCTTCCTACCAAAATAAAAAGTAACAGAAAAACAGCCGCCGATATTCCTGCTACACGAGTGCGTCCCCCTGATTTGACATTAATCATGGATTGTCCGATCATCGCACATCCGCCCATACCACCAAAAAATCCCGTCACTACATTTGCTGCGCCCTGCGCTAGACATTCTTGGCTAGCGCCACCTCGCTTATTCGTCATTTCCCCCACTAGATTAAGTGTCAATAAACTTTCAATAAGACCAATAGCTGCCAACACTACAGCATAGGGGAATATTATTTCAAATGTTTCCCAGCTTAATTCAACCATAGGAACGTGAAAAATTGGTAACCCACCTTTAATTGACGCCATATCACCAACTCTTGGCACATCCAATCCTAACAGAATAACAATCAACGCCACGAGACCTATGCCCGCAAGTGGAGCAGGTATCAGCTTTGAAAACTTTGGTAAAAAGTGAATGATAACCATAGTTGCACCAACCAGCACTAGCATTGTTGCTAGAGGCGTACCGGTCAACCACTCTCCACCAGATGTTCCATGGCCAGAAACCTCAACTGTGCCCGGCACTTTAAATTGAGTAAGCTGAGCTAAAAAAATGACAATAGCCAAACCATTTACAAAGCCCAGCATAACTGGGTGAGGGACGAGCCGTATAAATCTTCCCCACTGCATTATACCAGCCACCAGCTGCAAGGCTCCCATTAAAACAACTGTAGCAAATAGATATTCAACTCCATGTTCGGCTACTAATGCAACCATCACAACTGCTAACGCCCCCGTAGCGCCCGAAATCATACCGGGACGACCACCAAATACTGCAGTTATCAAACCAACGATAAATGCTGCATACAGACCAACGAGGGGATGCACTCCGGCCACAAATGCAAAAGCCACAGCCTCGGGCACCAGTGCAAGCGCTACGGTAAGACCAGAGAGCAACTCTACTTTCAATCGCACTAGGTTAAAACCATCAGCATTTTTTGAACTGGAATCTGGCTTAAATAAGTTTGCGAATGCTCCTAAAAGGGCGTGTCTCATAAATCGTTCCATGCTGGGAAAATCATAAATGGCGGCTTAACCTATAGATAGCTAAAAAGAAACCCCAGAGTATTATAATTATTTTATGCAGAGCCTTGATTATTTATCATTTTCTATTCATTTCTATCACAAATATGGTTCCAATATAGGCGGAATGTAAATTGGCAAAACAACATTTTACTTTAGACAAATGTCAATTTAAATCTATGCTCGCGAAGTCATTAGGATTTAGTTTATGGATCAAATAGGTATAAAAAAATACATCCGAACGATTAAAGATTTTCCACATGAAGGTATTATGTTTAGGGACGTAACTTCATTATTCTCTGATCCTAATGGGTTCGATCTTACGTTGACTGGAATACTATCCTCTATTGAAAATATGAAGATAGATAAGGTCTTGGGCATAGAGGCGCGAGGTTTTATTTTGGGCGGCGCCTTGGCAAATAGGTTGCATTGTGGATTTGTTCCTATTCGAAAGTCAGGGAAACTGCCAGGAGCGGTAATCAGCCAAGATTATCAACTTGAATATGGCAGTGATACCCTAGAGATTCACGTAGACAGTATCGAACCAGGTGAAAAGGTTTTGCTTGTAGATGATCTTTTAGCGACTGGCGGCACTGCTGAAGCTGGTGTTAAATTAATCGAGAAGCTTGGTGGTAATATAGTATCATGCAATTTTATTGTAAATCTACCAAATCTCGGTGGTGACAAAAAACTTGCAGATTTAGGAATATCCACACATTTTCTTTGTTCGTTCGAGGGTATGTAAGCACAATGGCAAAACTCTATTTTCACTATTCGACAATGAATGCTGGCAAATCAACTTCACTACTTCAAGCATCTCATAACTATCAAGAAAGGGGCATGAAAACATACCTCATTACAGCACAACTTGATAACAGAGTTGGAAATGGCAAAATTGGTTCAAGGATAGGCATTGATGCAGAGGCAGATACTTTTACAGTGGAAGACGATTTGTTTGCTAAAATTCAGCTTAGCTTGAGGCAAGAAAAAATCGCTTGCGTGTTAGTAGATGAGGCACAATTCCTAACCTCTGAACAAGTCTGGCAACTCGCGAAAGCCGTTGATGATCTTGCGGTTCCTATTATGTGTTATGGTTTGCGAGTTGACTTCTTAGGAAATCTTTTTCCAGGTTCAGCTGCTTTGCTTGCACTAGCAGACGAGATGCGGGAAATAAGAACAATTTGTCATTGTGGAAAGAAAGCAACTATGGTTGTGCGACAAGATGAAAATGGCAACATAGTTAAAGGTGGCGATCAAATACAAATTGGCGGCAATGAAACTTACATATCATTATGCCGGCGACACTGGCGCAAAGCTTTCGAGAATTAGACTATGTTAGGCGGTTCATTACCTTCAAGAAAAAATTTAATATTTTCGACCGCCATTAATCCCATACCCGTTCGAACCTCTAAGGAAGCCGTTCCAAGATGAGGTAGAAGAACTACATTTTCCATTGCAATTAACTCCTTTGGCACCCTAGGTTCAAACTCATAAACGTCCAATCCAGCGCCAGCAATCTGGTTCAATTTAAGCGCCTCGATAAGATCTGTCTCTTTTACAACATCGCCTCGAGCAATATTCACAAAATAAGCATGCGGCTGCATCGAAGAAAATATATCTTTATTGATCAAATGATGAGTTGCTGATCCACCTGGCACAGAAACAACAAGAATATCACTATTTGATGCTAGCTCCGTCAATGACTCGTATCGATCGACTGGGTAATCAAGTTTTTTTGGAGATCTGGAAAAGTACCCGACCTGCATTCCAAAGCCATAATGACACCGCTGAGCAATAGCCTGTCCGATATTACCCATACCAACTATACCAACTTTTTTATTAGAGATATGGAACCCAAGCATCTGAGTTGGGTGCCACCCCTCCCACTTGTTTGATCTTACAATTCGCTCCCCTTCTGAGGTTCTTCTACAGCACATGAGCATGAGCGCCATTGCGATATCAGCTGTTGCGTCTGTGACAGCACCGGGGGTATTAGAAACTTTCACGCCATGGTCATTTGCCGCTTTCACATCGATGTGGTTAAAGCCCACGCCAAAATTAGCCAGTAATTTTACAGTTATTTTACTACAGGACTTAAATATTTCTGCTGAATAAATATCACCAAGAGTAGGCAAAACTATATCGTAGTTAGCAAGACTATAAATCATCTCACTTTCACTCATTGCAGACGTATTTTCTCGCACTGTAATTTCACCTAAATGAGCTGCAGTGTTCAGAACTTCTTGCGGCAGTGGTCGCGAAATAAATATTTTTTTAGTCAATGCATTCGTCCTCCATTCGGAATTTCTTTATCTGGACGTAGTAACGTTACTGCCCCTTTATTATCACTTACTCCCAAAGTCAAAACTTCCGACATAAATGGGCCAATTTGTCGAGGTGGAAAATTAACAACAGCCAATACTTGCCGACCAATAAGTTCATTCGGCATGTAATTGTCAGTTATTTGGGCTGAAGTTTTCTTTGTCCCAATAGACGGGCCAAAATCAATCCAGAGTTTATATGCTGGATTCCTAGCCTCCGGAAAGAGTTCTGTTCTTAGTATAGTCCCCACTCTAATATCAACTTTTAAAAAATCATCAAAAGTTATTTCATCCATTCGCTAATTCCTTCGATCTTGCCGTGGCAGCAGCGACTGTTTTTTCAATAAGGGGCCCCAATCCGTTTTCATTATCCATCAAGATATTTAATCCTGCCTCTGTTGTGCCATTAGGACTAGTAACATTAACTCTCAGATCAGATGGAACAACCGATGAGCTAGCAGCTAATTTACCTGCTCCAAGAACTGTCATTTTTGCCAGTTTCATCGCAAGTTCCTTATCAAGCCCCTGCCCACGGCCAGCAACAGCAAGCGCATCAATTAAATAGAAAACGTATGCTGGTCCAGAACCCGAAAGACCAGTAACAGCATCCATTTGGTCTTCTGAGTTCAGATTTACAACTTCCCCAATTGCAGATAACAACTTTCCAGCAACCTCAAATGCATCTTTAGAAACATTTTCATTCGCTATTTGAGCGGTAATACCCAAACCAATTTCAGCAGGAGTATTTGGCATTGCGCGAATAATTGGTGTTTTTTGACCTAAAAGAGCTTCAATGCTTGATATCTTTACGCCCGCAGCAATTGATAAAAAGACACAGAGGCCATTCCCATAATGAGAGAACTTTGGTAAAATCTTAGGGATCATTTGCGGCTTAATAGCAATACAAATGAATGTTGGCTCAGGTGGTAAATTCACATTTACGTTGACCCCAGTGCCAATTAACCAGTCACTGGGATAAGGATCTTCTACCCAAATACTTTTTGGATCAAATCCCTTCGTTAACCAGCCCTTAAGCATGGCAGAACCCATCTTGCCGCATCCCAGCAATATAAGTGTATTTCTCTCAGACATTTCTTGGGTCATATTGCATCCTTATTTTGTCATAAGGATAGTTTTAAGCCCGACCATATGCCTCTGCAATGGCTACTTGTATTGCTTCTTTTGGTGTTTGATCACCATAAACTGCTAATTGGAAAGCTGGGTAAAACTTTTCTGAACTCAATACAGCTGTTGAAATTAAACAGTCTACTTGCTCTGCGCTGGCT
>NYSJ01000065.1 GCA_002682975.1 Paracoccaceae bacterium | reverse complement strand
GCCGACAGTTGCTTCGGCTTGCATTGTGGTTGGAAGTGTTGATTTAGCTATGATTAGTCTTCTTCCAGCAATGATAACTCGCACTCCAGAAGCTGTACCGATTCTAGCATTTATTATTGTACCTGCCATGGCAATTGGTGCAACTATCCTTCAGTATCCTGTTGCAATTTTAGCAGACCAGTATGGCCTTCGGAAAATAGGGGTAATCACTGCTTCCGTTGGCCTATTATTCGCAAGCTTGATCCCGTTTTTTTTGAGTTCAATATTTATAACACTTCTTTTAGCATTTCTTGGCGCAGGTTTGGTTTATGCTCTTTACACAATTGGATTAGCAATGCTGTCTAAGAGGTTTTCTGGAAGTCAGATTGTTGCAGCAAATGCAGGATTTGTAATTCTCTTTGAACTATCAAATTTGATTGGACCCTGGATTGCTGGATTTTTATTAGATTTTAATATGAAACTTGGCTTACCGTTTTTCACGATAAGTGTAGGTATCTTTTTTGTTAGCATTTCATGGATTAGAAGAAATACAAACGCCAATTACTGATATTACCATAGTAAATATCATACACCCCAAGTATCAGAAATTCGGTAACCACCTGGCCATGGATCTGACGGGTCAAGCATATGCTGATGAGTTCCGGTAATCCAAGCGCGACCACTAATTTCTGGCAAAACAGCATCAATACTTCCAACCTTAGTTATTCCTAAAATTTGACCGGTAAATTCTGAGCCAATAATGGAAATTGCCGTTAACTTGTCCCCAATGCTAATTTTTCCATGCTTGTGTAAGATTGCCATTTTAGCCGACAAGGCCGTCCCTGTGGGTGATCTATCAATTTTCCCAGGTTTTATGGCTACCGCAGACTTAAAGTGTTTACCTTTATTACCTTCCAATAATGGGCCACAAAAATGGCAAAAGGAAAAGTGGTTCCAATCTGAATATGCCGGATGATAAAAATTTAATTGCTCATTGGCAGCTTCAGTAATCTTTTCTCCCAATTTCGCCAGATCTTTTGCTTCATCGGGAGAAAGCTTAAAACCCAATATATCTGCGTTCACCACCACAAATGAATCACCACCAAAGGCAGTATCAACACTCAAAGAACCATATCCTTCGATCTCAAGGGTTAAATCCAGAGCGTTTGAGAAACTAGGTAAATTTTGGACATAGATCCTATTTGCCTTTCCATTAGAACATTCAGCCTTTACTTTCACTAGTCCTCCCGGCGCCTCGAGCGTGAAACTAGTGATAGGCTCAACCATTTCTATTATTCCTGCATCAAGTAAAACGGTTGCAACACAAATTGAATTAGATCCTGACATCGGAGGATTAAACTCAGGTTCCATTATAATAAAAGCTGCATCTGCCTTTGGGTTTTTTGGAGGCACAAGTAGATTTATATGTCTAAAAACGCCACCACGAGGTTCGTTTAATAAGAAATTACGCAACAAACCATTACTTAAAATCCACTTACTCTGCTCCCAAACTGTATCTCCGGGNGGCGGTGGAACTCCGCCAACAATCACATCTCCAACCTCTCCTTCAGCATGGGCTGAAATAACATGGATTGACTTACTGGTTCGCATTAAACAAGCTTAAGTATTGGTTAAAGTTCTGTAAACTGCTTTTAAGGAAAATTTTATTATGGAAAGGCCAGCTGGAGTTCAAATTTCAAGGTTTTTGAAAAGCCAAGGTGTTCAATATATATTTGGAATTCCAGGTGTACATAACCAAGAGCTTTATCGTGGTATTGATGAAGCAGGGCTCACCCATATTCTTGCAAGACATGAGCAAGGCGCAGGTTTCATGGCAGATGGTTATGCCAGAGCTAGTGGAAAACCAGGCATTGTTTATGTTATTACGGGACCAGGCCTTTGTAATGTTTTAACCGCACTAGGACAATCATACTCCGACAGTATACCAATCCTAGCCATTTCTTCTTGCTTAGATGAGACCGCGTACAGACGCGGGCAATTACACCAAATGCTAGATCAAGAGAGCGCTGGTCGTAGTGTTTGTGAATGGTCAGAAACAGCTCAGAATTATAAGGCTGCTTATGGATTGTTAGAGCGGGCTTTCACAGAATTTTGCGATAAGAGGCCAAGGCCAAAACATATACAAGTGCCGATTCAAGTACTTGAGGAGCAGGCACCAGATTTCGAAGTTTTTCAGCAGTCAAAAGCATTTATTTCTAATAATGAAAATGAAATTAGTAAGGTTGCAAAGCTCATAAAATGTTCAAAAAAACCGCTATTCATTGTGGGTGGTGGTGCTAAGGATACAGATGTTTTTAAGCTTATAAAAAAAACCGGTGCTGCAAGTTTTACAAGTTTTACGGGCAGGGGGCTGATACCATCAACATATCCATTATTTATGGGTTCATCTTTGGCAAGACCAGACACTGTAAATGTGTTGTCACAATCAGATTTAATAGTTGTACTGGGTTCTGAATTGGCCGAAGTAGATATTTGGCGATACAACCTGGGTCACGAATGCACCTTGGTCCGAGTCGATACCGACCCTGAGGTTCTAAGTGATCATCATAAGGCAGATATTAAGCTCAATATGAAAGTAGAAGACTTTGTTAATGCATCGATAAAACATTTTGATGGGCAAGATAGTAAAGGTAAATGGGATCCCAAATTTGTATCAAAAAAACGCAAAGAATGGATTTCACAGGCTACTCAAGAATTTCCAGGGCTTTCAAGAATTATCCGTGCAGTGGAAGAGATAGTGCCCCAAAACACTGTAATCTATTCTGATATGACACAGTTCGCATATTTAGCTAAGGAGATTTGGGATATGAAAAAACCTAATCATTGGCATCATCCTTATGGCTTTGGAACTTTGGGGTATGCATTACCAGCCGCAATAGGCGGATGTGTGGCAAGACCAGAAATGCCTACTATAGCTATCGCAGGTGACTACGGTTTTCAGTATACAATGCAAGAATTAGGTACCGCTGTAGAATTGCAACTTTCCTTGCCTATTCTCATTTGGGATAATCAAAAACTTAAGGCAATAGAGGATAGTATGATAGCCGCCCAAATAGCTCCAAATTCCGTACAGGCTCTAAACCCTGATTTTTGTAAATTAGCCGAGTCCTACGGAGCAAAATCTAGAAAACCGGTAAGCCTTAGAGAATTACAAAATGATATAACAGAAGCATTTAAAGCTGAAATTCCTACCGTTATCCACATAACTGAGATTTCTAAATGATCTTTATAATCTTACCATTAAATGAAAAAGACCCTCGCAAGAGGGCCTTTGTCTAGAACATTAACCTTAGGAGGAGGTAGGTCATGTCCCGTAAAATTTTTAAACGAAATAGGGAGGTACATTCAAAAATTTTATATTCAATAATTGATGTATATGCTGCAATGCGGCAAGTTTGACCAATGCTATTTTTGCATACCAGCTTTGCATTATTTTAAAGCCACTAAATACAAACAAAATTGAAATAAATATTTANTTGAAAATTATCGATTTTGATGCTGGCGATAAGTTAATTTCATCAACAATTGTGCCCTTGCGGGTCTTGATAACCTCCAGGACNATTTTGGCTACATCTCTGGGCTCAATTGCATTGTTTTTGNCNTCACCAGGCTTAAAATTCAAGCTATCAAAAAATGGGCTTCGCACAAGACCAGGGTTGATTAAACAAACCCTAACGCCGTTATTACCACATTCATCACGAAGTGATTGGGTAAAACCTCTCAACCCAAATTTTGCAGCAGAATAAAGTGACGCCTTTTTCTTTCCAACTAACGCAGCCTCTGAACCCAAAACGATAATATCACCATTACCATTAGTCTTCATATTGCTTACTATGTGTCTACAGAGAATTATATGTGAAATTAAATTTAAGTTGATAAAATCAGCTATCTGTTTNCCTGAAAAGTTCTCTAATGTCCTAAAATCACCATGTCCGGCATTACAAATTAATACATCGATGTTAGAATGCTCTTGCAAAATTTTCGGAATAATACGTTCAGCCTTTTCAAGGTCTGACAGGTCGACTGCAACAGGAAAGTAGTTATCAAAATCTGGCTGAAATTTTTTGTGATCTCGGGCAAGACCAATAACGCTAGCACCNCTCNTTAAAAGTAGTGANGTGATTTCNTTTCCNATACCGCTAGTACTACCAGTTACAATCGCTTTTATTTTTTTCAAACTTCTATGAGCTCCAATATTAGACTAAACAACGAAAAATTTTATTCTTTGTTGTATATTTTTCTAACTCTGATTGTAAAAACAAAGACATTTCCTCCTCTATTTCTTTACCATAAGATACAATTCCATCTTTAGCCTCCATCGGAAACGAAAAAAGTTTATCATCAGGATATAGTGATGAAATTTTTTTATACATATCTTTAGGATACCTCAGGGGACCATGACTGACAGAGTGNACTCGGGCAACGTTNATATCACTAAAAATCTGATAAAATAATTCTGAGTATATTTTTTTCCAGTCGGAACAATAAATCAANGGATCAAATCTTANGCCCACAGGCCAACCATTTTTAGCTAACAGCTTTAATGCGTTTATTCGCCTTTCTACACTTGGCGCCTTATGATCCAAAATACTAGCTACATTACTAGGTGACAAACTATAAGCTACAATGCAGTTAGAAATTGGACTTCTTTTTAACAACGTGTCTGAGACAATACTTTTAGTTCGCAGTTCGAGTTCAACTGAATTAAAATTAGAAAAAAATTCTACTGCTTGTTCGGCAAAACCAGTAATTTTTTCAAAGGCCAATGAGTCACAATCATAGCCAGAAAAAAAAGTTACACTATCGTTAGTATTNTCNGCAATTACATCAGTAATTTCCTTAAAAAAGTCTTCATAATTCACAAACAAAACATAGTTCGCCGAAGAGTACATACCCTGTAAAAAACAGTAGCGGCAGTCATAAATACAATTATACATATGCGAAAAGTAATAATTCTTTTGCGCATCGATACCAAAGCCTGTTGGTGCCGGTAAAACGAAATTATCATATTTTTTTGCCAAAATTAAAGCAGGCTTTTGTTTTTGAATACGAAAATTTTGTTGCCTTCTGTTAAACATCTCTTGGTATCTTTCAATCTCAAATACATCAGCATTTTTTAATCGATTAATAACNTTTTGNGAAACTGGATGATCCAANACATCCTGCTCTATAAAAATACTATCTATCATGAAAGCTTCCAGTTTTTTGACTCTATTAAAAGCTCATTTTCAAGACTGGAAATTAATTCTGAGGCCGAATTTCCACCAGCAAGAGTACTTGTTAATTTTCTACTAGGAAATGCGGACTTCCATTTTCTATATGCTTGCAAAAATCTGTGCCTATTACTTTGAGTGAAGTGAAAAGTGTCAAAATACNGAAAAACTTCTTCCGATATAAACAGTCTTTTTTTCTCTTCTTTCACTAATTTNTCTATGACTANAATAATTTCCTTCAACTTTTCCATATTTTGATAAATCAATTGCGAAATAGTCTCTTTTGAAACCAACCTCACGGGATGGTCTGGTGTGTCAGATACAATTTTNAAAACGAAAACCAATTCATTGCAGGAAAACGTAGGTGCCATCTCGCAAAAACCTGATGCTTCCATGTCAAAAAGAACAGTTTCTAAATACGCCGTTTCTGGTTGGAAAACCGTATGCAGTGTTTGGCATTTTAGTATTTTTGATAACCGGACACCTGGGAAATAAGATTTTTTTCCTGCTGTATCATAAACNTTTATGGCTTGGTATAATTTCCCAATGGGTTGCGAATAAAAACCAGCAATTCCTAAGTTGATCCATCCTACGTAACTTTCGACATTTAACAACATTTTTAAGNAGGTTGCTGCGGCTGCTGCTTTGGCTGGACCTATTCCTGATATTACAAGAGCATGCCCATTCTCTNGATTGAAATATACTGGGAAATTNAAATNNTGCGCATATCGCCGTAGATCTAATNCATCAATTATAGGCCTAGCTTCAGGTTCTAGTGCTATCACCCAGCAGACTTTGACATCAAAGCTTGGCCTNGTGGGCAATTCAATCATCTTCGTCACGCATTAATATATTTTCCCAATACTGCTTCTTCTCCAGCATACTCGCTGCATAAGAAAATTTTTTTCGCTTTAGAGATCCATTTATCAAAATTGCCAACTTTAAGATAACTTCACGAATAGCGTCATTTTTGTAAACGAGTT
>NYSJ01000064.1 GCA_002682975.1 Paracoccaceae bacterium | reverse complement strand
TTGAAGACAAGACTGGTAAAAAGTTTGAAAATTTGAACCCGGTTGGGAAAAAAGGAAACTAATTTTTAATTATTTCCTAAAAATTGTGGCTCAGGCCAGCATCTTTGTATCACCATCAATGGCAATTGACTGTCCAGAAATTCTCGCCCCTAGTGGTGATGCTAAAAACATGATCTGGTTTGCTATGTCCTCGGCGGAGACATATGACTTTATCGATGTAAATGAGAATGCCTCTTTTTCGATTTCGGCAAAGCTTTTGCCTAAGCGCTGTGCTTTTGCCATTAAGACATTTTTTTGTCTTTCGCCTTTTACCAAACCGGGTAAAATAGCATTAACCCGTATATTGTCTTTACCCAACTCAATAGCTAGTGATTTTGTTAAGCCAATAACACCCCATTTAGCAGCGGCATAAGGTGATCGCAGGGCAAAGCCCATTTTTCCTGCAGCGGAGGAGACGTTGACTATAGAAGGATTCTCACTTAACCGAAGTTTTGTCACGCAATTTTTTATGAACAAAAATTGGCTCGTTAAGCAAATATTTAAACACTCTGACCAGTCTGACGCGTCAATTTCCTCAATTTTGCTGGTTGGCCCCGCTATTCCTGCATTGTTCACCAAACAGTCAAGACCTTCTAAATTTTCTATTGCATTAGAACAGAATGACTGAACTGAATGTTCATTGGAGACGTCCAGAATTTCTGTATATATTCCGGGATACTGATCGTTTAGGCTACTGACGAAATCTGGGTTAATATCACATGTTGCAATTTTTGCTCCCTGTGAGTGGAAATGTCCCAATATGGCTTTGCCAATACCGGAACCACCGGCAGAAATAATGACTTTCATATTTTTTAATGAAAATTCTGTGACCATATCTTCCTCCAAATGACAATATCAATCAGTATTTTATAGTAATAACAAAAATTGATCGAGTGCCCATAGCAGTTTGGCATTCTGCTTGTGCAGTCGTTGTCTTTAAGTTCAAGCTACTTGCTGATAACGTATAAAAAAATAGGGAAAATTATTATGGCCTGGAGTACTTACATTGAGCAAAACCAAAACCGTTTTATTGATGAGCTAAAAACTTTCATATCAATTCCATCTGTATCGGCATCAGATGAGCATTTTCAGGATGTTGTTAAGGCAGGAGAGTGGGTATCATCTAAGTTGCAGTCGATTGGCATAAGCAATGCTCGATTAATGAAAACGGACACACATCCAGTTGTGTATGGAGATTGGCTACATGCTGGAGATGACAAGCCGACTGTACTTATCTATGGGCATTTCGATGTTCAGCCGGCAGATCCATATGAACTTTGGGATAACCCGCCTTTTGAACCACTTGTTAAGGACGGGAAAATTTTCGGGCGTGGTGCGTCAGATGATAAGGGTAATATGTTAGCACCTATTCTGGCAATTGAGGCTCTTCTTTCTAGCGATAAAAAGCTCCCTGTAAATGTGAAGTTTTTCTATGAAGGGCAGGAAGAAATTGGATCTCCGACGATCGGACCCTTCATCAAAGAAAATATTGAGCTACTGAAAGCTGACATGATATTTTCATCTGATGGTGGACAGTGGTCTGAGGATCAACCTAGTTTAGTTTATGCCTTACGTGGGCTGGTAGGGTGTGAAATTACAGTAACAGGAGCGAGTGGTGATCAACATTCAGGAACTCATGGAGGTGGTATAGCCAATCCAATCCATGCACTGTCACATTTATTAGCTTCGATGAAAGATCTCGATGGAAGGATAACAATACGAGGGTTTTATGACGATGTTATCGAATTATCTGATGAAGAAAAAGAAATGTTTGCTGGGCTCCCATTTGATGAAAAGGACTATGTTGAAAAACTAGGCGTTCCAGAAACCTTTGGAGAGATTGGTTATACTGTTCAAGAAAGACTGTGGGCACGTCCAACTTTAGAGCTGAATGGGATATGGGGTGGATATCAAGGTGGTGGCTCTAAAACAGTGCTGCCGTCTCAAGCTCATGCAAAAATAACATGTAGGCTTGTCGCTAACCAGAAGCCTGAGCGAATATATGATTTAATTAAACTTCATGTTGAAAATAACCGACCACCGGGTGTTAACGTTGAAGTCAAAAAGCTTGCTGGCGATGCTGATCCGTTTTTGGTTCCAAGAGGTCATAACTCCAGTCAAATAGCGGGCCGAGTTTTGCATGATTTATATGGAAAGGAGCCGTTGGAGACCAGAGTTGGAGGGTCTATTCCAGTTATGTCAACTTTGTTATCAGAGTTGGGTATACATGCGACTATGTTTGCTTTTGGTCTAGATGACGAAAAAATACATGCACCAAATGAATTCTTTAGACTTTCTAGTTTCAAGAAAAGCCAAGTCGGATATTGTAAACTTCTTGAAGAGTTTGGTAAATAGTATGGAGCTTTTATTGAGTGAGATGAAGTTTTGTATTGCCGTGTAGTTCATGTAAAGGCAGTCAGTGAGATTCAGTTAAAGATGATAACTTCTTATATTGACTCCACTATGATGCCTCGCAACTTAGCCGCGGGACAAATTTCCGGTGAAGTTTTTGAAAAATCTCCAACCGAGATTTTTACGGTCTCAAAATTTTCTGACAAAGAAACAGCCAATAAAATTATGGGGTTAATGAAAGATGAAATTCGGGAAATAGCGAAAGGTTGCAAAATGAGCCTGTTAGAGGGCCCACGAATTATACAAGGAAAATCATCCTTAGAGTGATCTGGCGAGAAGAAAGGAAACTAATATGGATACATATTTAAAGGTGATGGTTACTATAATTACTGTTTGTGTAGTAGTTGTAACCTTATTGATTGTTGGTGAAATGTTGGCAAGCCTTGGTGATCATAAAGAGTATGATGAAAGTTATCATGAGAAACTCGATTATCTAATCGATCGCATTGAACATTTGGAAGGAGATTAGGCTTGATGTTTAATCTTATGGAAATGGTGTCTCTAAATACTAAATCTGACTTATGAAAAAAGATGACCGTAAGAAACAAAAATCTGATGCTAGAATTAGTGGTGAAATTGCCTTTTATGTTCTTATTGCGTTGGCAGCGTTTGTTTTCGTTTTTATCTACTTAGGTGCATAGACTTAGGTCAACAACAAATTAGCTAACATTTTGGCCAACGTATATTCCAGACTATTCATAAAATGTGCTTTTTACAAATTCGCTCCCTTTGAAGCATCTCTATCCAGGGAAACTGAAACTTTTTATTGTGCGCTTGCGCTGCATAATCGCCTCTAAATGTAAAATACAATATTTACATCTACGGTATTTCTCACGAAGTACAGAATGCTAATCTAACGGATTTTTATAATTACAGGGCTTTATTACCGCTAGATGGAATTCCCAACTCGAACGCTATCAAATTTTAACATTTTTATGTGATACAAGATAAAATACTTTAGGCCAGTAAATATCTGTGCAAATTGAAAACACTATATAATATTGTAGTTCTCAATTTTTTTGCTTACGTAGGTTCCAGGCTATGTTGGGAGATTACGTTATAAATTGATTTGTTAAGTCACACGGTTTCCTAATGAAAATTTTTGCGTAATAAAAAGACTTTATGAGCAACACTATAAATTTAGTTCTTGTTGGCCTTGGGCTTGTAGGGAAGCGGCACGCTGACATTATAGAAAAAACTGAAGATGCAAAATTGCTAGCAATTGTGGACCTATCTGAAGATGCTCACAACTATGCAATTGAAAAAAATTTACCAATATATGGGTCATTAGAGGATATGTTTTCGGAGCAATCTCCAGATGGAATTATACTTGCGACCCCGACACCGTTGCATAGCAAGCAGGGCCTAATCTGTATAAATAAAAAATGTCCTATTATGATTGAAAAGCCAATTGCAAATTCTTCACAAGAAGCTTGTGAGTTAGTTGAAAAAGCTGAAAATATGGGGGTCCCAGTTCTTGTGGGTCACCATAGGCGCTACAATCCGATAATACAAAAAGCAAAAAATATTATTTTATCTGGAGAAATTGGAATAGTACGAGCAGTACACGCAAATTGCTGGTTTTATAAATCTGACGAGTATTTCAATGTAGCGCCGTGGAGAAAAAAGGCGGGAGCTGGTCCAATTTCAGTTAACCTTGCACATGATATTGATCTTTTAAGACATTTTTGCGGTGAAATTGAGACAGTCCAAGCGCAAGCCGTCGATTCAATTAGAGGATTTCAAAACGAAGATGTAGCGGGCGCTTTATTAAAATTTAGAGATGGTGCTATAGGAACAATATCTGTCTCAGATTCGATTGTTTCACCGTGGAGCTGGGAAATGACATCCAAAGAAAATCCTATTTACCCCTCAGCCCAGGAAAGTTGCTATTTAATTGGTGGGTCACACGGATCTCTTTCCATTCCTGATTTAAATTTATGGTCTTACAAGAGTGAACGTGACTGGTGGCAACCCTTGAGTTCGTCAATAATAGACTTTAAAATATCTGATCCTTTACACAAACAGATCACTCATTTTGTAAATGTTATTAAAAGAGAAGAGGAACCCTTGGTGTCTGGCAGAGAGGGGCTTCTGACACTAAGGGTTATTGAAGCCATACAAAAATCTGCGCTGACACAAAAATTAGTAAAACTTGAAATGTAAACAAGGTTTGTTTTCAAATAGGANGATTTTGTTGAAAAATATCATATTTTAAAAGTTAAAAATTGCTAAATTTAGAAAATATGGTTACAAATTGTAGAGCACGAAATGTGCTACAGCGTATAATGGGAGTAATACTTTATGATAAATAAATTAACGCGACGTTCAGTGTTGAACGCGATAGCAGTGGCAGGAATGCTTGCTGGTACTACGGCCACAACTGTTGCCGCAGACCAAATGAATTTTACTTTAGCGACAGCCGGGTCTGAGACAGATATGAGATCGGCAGCCATGGCAAAAGTTTTTGCACCAATGGTGGCTGGATTTGCAGACTACCAACCTGGATATAATGCAACGCTATTTGCCCAAGGAACNGAGCTTGACGCTATCAGCNGAGGCAACTTGACCATGTCAATTGCGTCCGCCCAGGAATTAGCGCAATTTTTNCCTGAGTTTTCAATTTTTGCGACTGGGTATGTGCACCAGGATGCTGCACATCAAGTTCGAGTTTTCAACGATCCTTTGATGGATCCCTTNAAGAAAACTGTTGAAGACGAGCTTGGAGTAAAGTTGCTTTCTGTAATGTATCTGGGACGTCGTCATGTGAATTTACGCCAACCTAGGTCTGAACTTGATGTTCAAACCCCAGCTGACTTAGCTGGTGTTAACCTTAGAATGCCAGGAACAGATGCTTGGCAATTTTTAGGTGCNGCTCTNGGTGCNTCACCCACTCCATTCGCTTTCACGGAAGTTTACACNGCNCTCTCTACTGGTGCTGTNGATGGNCAAGANAACCCATTACCAACTGTTGTGGATGCAAAATTTTATGAAGTNACNAAGCAGATAGCACTTACTTCGCACTTAGTNGATTTAAACTACNTAGCTTTTTCAAAAGCTACTTGGGATGGTTTAACCCCNGATCAGCAAATGACAGTACAGCGNGCNGCTGATGCAGCATCTGCTTGGGGTCGNTTAAAACAGTTAGATAAAGAAAATAATCTNGCTGACTTTATTCGCAGCCAAGGAGTAGAAATCTANAGTCCNGATCTTGATGCTTTTCGNACNCATGTNCAGGCNCAATATGTTGGAAGCGAATTTGCAGCAAGTTGGCCAGATGGCGTGTTGGAAAAAATCAACGCACTTGGTAATTAATTTGTAAGCTCATTGTGAGGGAGTCAAATATGCAAAATTTTGCAANATGGCTCACTCGNGGGTGTGAATTTATCGCCGCCATNATTTTGGCGGCGATTTTTATTATTTTNCTNCTTCAAATATTTGCTCGCTATACNTCAAAAATAGCNTGGNTGATGCCNATTGAGCAGGNATCCAATTGGATGCTATCNGTTGAGCCATTAGGATGGACGCTNAANCTAATATCACTTCTTTGGGTNTGGTTGATCTTTTTTGGCTGCTCTTTTGTNGTAAGAGAACGGGATCATGTGACATTTGACATCTTGTATTTAGCTCTTCCAGANCATTTACGAAGAATAGCNATAATTATNGTNTCATTNACNATGATTTTTGCTTTACTCTGGTCNTTTNTGCCAACTTGGGATGCAATATTTGGAAGTCGTTTNATGGAATTAAAGAAGATCCAAACTTTAAGAATTCCNNTAACTGGTGACAANATACAGATNAAATGGCTTTTTGCNTCATACATCACATTGATGATTGTTGTTTTATTACGTTACACTTGGATTTGTTATGAAGTGTCGGTCAANGGACCTCCGAAAANGNCCATAGAAGAACTATCAGGTGNNCAAAAGGATNATANCTGATGAGCGTTGAAATATTAGCTGGTATTTTTGTCTTATTCTCTATGGCNGCATTAGGAGCACCCGTAGCNTATGCCATACTATCAGGAATTATTGTCTATTTGGGCGTTGNTGNTCAGGATCTCGCAATTGCTGGCCAAACTATGGTTCAAAGGCTTTTTGATGGGTTTCTTTTGCTAGCAGTTCCTCTNTTTATNGTAACTGCAAANATAATGAANGCTGGTTCNATCTCAGATCGACTTCTAAATTTTTGCGTAGCTGTAGTCGGAAGATTTAGAGGNGGATTGGGTCACGTAAANGTTATGGCGTCGCTAATTTTTTCTGGAATGTCAGGCTCGGCAGTNGCTGATGCGGCAGGNATTGGAAAATTAGTTATAGAAATGATGGTCAAAAGTGGGCGCTACTCACGCGGATATGCCGCCGCAATTACAGCAGCAACGGCTACTATTGGGCCAATAATTCCTCCCTCGATTCCACTAGTATTATATGCACTTGTCTCAAACACTTCGATTGGGTTTTTGTTTTTAGCAGGTATATTGCCGGGTTTAATAATGGGTGTAGTTCTCATTGGCATGAATACATGGATTTCTTATCGACGGGATTTTGGGAAAGAAGAACCAGTTCCAATAGCGCAACTGCCTTTGATTACTTTGAAATCATTTCCAGCGCTTTTAATGCCAGCAATACTCCTAACTTGCATTTATAGTGGTGTAACTTCACCTACAGAAGCAGCAGCGATAGCAGCCTTATATGCTTTTATTTTGGCAGCTGGGTTCTATCGCGCCTTAACCATAAAATCACTTTACCAGCTTTTTGTGGAGAGCGCTCGATCATCAGCATCGGTTGCCCTCGTGATTGGTGCCTCTATGATTTTGACATACGTAGTTGTTAAAGAGAATATTCCACAAACTTTGTCAGCATTATTAGCTGGAGCTGAAATTAGCCCAATTATTTTTCTCTTACTAATAAATTTATTAATCCTATTAGTGGGCTGTATCTTAGATGCTACGGTCATTATTTTAGTCATTGTGCCATTGTTCATTCCCACATGCGAAGCTCTTGGTATAGATTTGGTGCACTTTGGTGTCCTGGTGGTAGTAAATTCAATGATAGGCCTAATTACTCCCCCGTATGGGATGCTGCTTTTTGTTATTAATGCTGTGACTGATATTCCACTACGTGAGATAATAGGAGAAATTTGGTCATTTTTAGCGGTCTTGATTTTTGCATTGCTGATAATGATTTTTTCACCAAATTTGGTATTATGGTTGCCTAGATTATTCGGTTACCAAGGCTGAACATTTTTCTAACGAGGTCTAAACTCTTTAAATACCAGAGTTCGATTTCAAGAAACTTTAATTGTCGGCATTTTTGGAAAGTCCAATGGTAATTGCTATGCCTCCTAGAACAAGAGCACATGATAAAATAAATTTCAGCGTTATTAATTCTTGCATAAAAATCATCCCACCGGCAGCAGCTATTAATGGTACGCTGAGTTGTGATACCGCCGCGTTCGTAGATGGAATTTTTGGCAAAACATAATACCACAAAGCGTAACCCATTCCAGATGTTATGGAGCCGGAAGAAATTGCTAATAAGGCCCCTGTGTTTGACCATGAAAAGTCAGAGCCACTGGGGATTAAGATAACTAAGATTAAACAAATTGGTGTTGAAATTACAAAGCTAGCAGTTGTGGCAGATATTGCAGATACTGCGTCTTTTCCCAATAATGAATATATTCCCCATGCCATGCCCGCTATTGCCATCAGGATGCTGGCATTCATGTTTAGCGTAAAATTTTCGCTAGGCCAAAGTAAATATATTAGCCCTGAAAACGCAATGATCGCACCAATACTTTTATTTTTTGGTACTTTCTGATCAGAAAGAAATGATGACGCGAACATTACCAACTGCACAACTCCAAACTGGATTAGAACGCCTATTCCTGTTTCAAGATTCGTAAATGCATAAGAAAATCCTATCAAATATAGGCTTAATGCTGCGGCAGTTTTAAAATGTAGCAGACTTAGTATTTTTAATGAGTATTTTCCCATATAGCTAATTAAAAGTAGCGTTATAGCTCCAGATGATACACGCAG
>NYSJ01000063.1 GCA_002682975.1 Paracoccaceae bacterium | reverse complement strand
AAAGACAGCTCTACTGGCGAACAAAAAGCAATGCTCATATCTATAATATTGGCAAATGCTAGAGCCTTAAAATTAGAGCTTGGATATCCTCCGATAATGCTTCTAGATGAAGTATCGGCTCATCTAGACGCAGATAGACGGTCGGCTTTATATGCTGAAATAAATGCTCTTAAAGTCCAAGCGTGGATGACCGGCACTGATAAAAATCTTTTCTCTGAACTGGGCAAAGATGCCCAATATTTCAGCGTTAGCGAGACCTCAGGTGTTTCTGGTATTACAGAAAAAGATTTTCCTATTGATAGCACCAAAAGCTAGTCTTATAGACCTTGGAATGTCCATATCGATCAATGATCTAACGTTTTACGCTTTTGGTATTTTTGTTCTTTTTCTTACACCCGGCCCAGTCTGGATCGCAATCATTTCAAGGTCAATATCGAGAGGCTTTTATGGAGCAATACCATTAGCTGCCGGTGTTGCTCTTGGAGATTTAATATGGCCCTCTATTGCAATAGCGGGCAGTACTGCGTTGGTAGCTTCTTATACCAATTTGTTAATGTACCTAAAATATTTAGCAGTAATTATCTTCCTGGTAATGGGCATAAATTTGATTAAAAATCAAAATTTACAATTTCAGCTTCAAGAGCTAAAATTAACTAAAAGTGGCGATTGGTCTGGATTTTATGCAGGGTTTTTGGTTATCTTAGGCAACCCCAAAGCTGCAATCTTTTATCTAGGAATATTACCAGGATTTTTCAATCTTGTCGCTTTAACTATGATCGACTGTATAGCAATTGCATTAATATCAGCATTGATACCATTCCTGGGAAATGTTGCCTTATCAGTTATGATCGAAAAATCTCAAAAAATATTAAGCTCTTCTGCGGCTATGAGAAAGCTCAATATCCTATCTGGGTACTTACTGATTTTTGTCAGCTTACTCATATTGATTGAAGCCTTTAAATACAGTTTATAAAGTGGCCTGATATAATTTCACTCTCAGGCCACCGTGATTGATGGGTTCGCTTACGAAAGAAAACTTTATTTCAGTTGTCCTCGCAAGTGAGCGATCTGAGGTGATTAACCCAACTCGCCAACCAGAAAAGTAAGTACGAAGCACCGTGCCTAGCTTAGAATACAATGGGTAGAGCTCTTTTTTATCACCTATTCGCGCTCCATATGGAGGATTAAGAATTATCAGCCCACAGTCGTTTGATAAAGGAACCAAGTCACTAATCGATTGAGAAATAAAATTTGTTATATGACTTACATTTGCTGCATGCGCATTTTGCATTGAATTTTTTATTGCACCGTTATCACGATCATAACCAAAAAAAGTGGATTCCAGTTCTGGAACTATTTGATAGTCCTTAGTAAGCATTTTGAATAATTTTGAATCAAATGACTTTAACTTTTGAAAAGTGAAAACTCTTTTTCGTCCTGGCGCCATACCAACTGAAATCTCCGCAGCCTCAATTACAAACGTGCCTGATCCGCACATTGGATCCACCAATGGCTCTGAAGGATCAAAATTGCACATTTTCAAGAATGCTGCCGCCAATGTTTCACGCATTGGTGCTTTTCCAGTACAAAGTTTGTAACCTCTTTTATGTAAGCCTTCACCCGTGCTATCGATACTTATTTTTACTAAGTTTTTTTCAATTCTCACCTTAATGCAAATATCAGACTCTTTGGAAATCCTGTTACCCACCGTGTGAACTATAGCATTTTCAATTCTCTCTGCAGCAGCGCGTGCATGATATATTTTTGATTTGCGGGAAACCACTTCTACACGTACTGGATGCTGTGCTTTAAGATAGTCCTGCCAAGGGAATTTATGGGCCCTTTTGTCTAACTGAGCAAGATGAACGGCAGGAAATTCGCCCAACCTCACCAAAATACGAGTTGCTGTCCTTAAATAAACATTTGCGCGCCAAACTTGATACCAGTCACCACTAAATTCAACGCCACCAATGATCGGCACCAAATCTTGGAATTCTAGCTCCCGTAATTCCTCAGTGAGGACCTTCTCCAATCCTGGAATACAAACGGCAAATAAGACAAATTTACTTGTATCAGCTATAAATGATCTCCAGATATTGAATTAAAATTTCTTTTGAAAAATGCAAACTTATAAGATCACTTGATCATACGTTGGCATGTTGTACATACATATCAATGATCAGGTTAATAAAAATATTATTTTTTGCAATGCTAATAACCCCTACTTTGGCATTAAGCGATAAAGAGCAAGTACTTATATTTGCTGCAGCTAGCACAAAAAATGCTCTGGATGCTGTCATCAAAGACTATAGCACCCAAAAAGAAATAAAAATTTTACCCGTTTATGCAAGTTCAGCGACTTTAGCCAAACAAATTGAGTTGGGCGCTCCAGCTGATATTTTCCTTAGTGCTAACGTACCTTGGGTGGATCATCTTATTGAGAAAGGAATAATTAAGGCTACAAATACAAAACCTATTTTAAAAAATAAATTGGTTTTACTAACTAACGATCAAACACTTCCAAAAATAAAAGACGTTAGATCTATTGATTTTTCTATTTTGCTTCGAAACGAAAGGGTAGCGATGGGTATGGTATCCTCTGTTCCTGCTGGAATTTACAGTAAACAAGCCCTTGTCTATTTAAACCAATGGGATGCGATATCAAAACAGGTAGTTCAAGCAGATAATGTTCGGACTGCACTTCAATACCTTATCTCAGAAAGTGTAAATTTTGGAATTGTTTACGCCAGTGATGCATATTTATTTCCAGAATTAAAAGTTCTTGGTGTCTTTGATGATTTTACACATGATCCAATAATCTATCCTGCTTCACTTATAAACCCTAGCTCACTAGAGGCAGACCTTTTCTTTAAATATCTGGTGAGGCATGAAACACTTAAATTTTTTGAAGAGTATGGTTTTCTAACAGTATCAGGCGGCTAGATCACTCCTTCACTTTCAAGCATCGCTACTGTCTTATTGCTAGCCCCTGCGTAGTCATTAAGAAACTCATCAAATTTTTTCTTAACAATCTTATCAGTGTTATTTCCTTCTAAAAAAAGTCGAAGGTTCCTTGTAAGTTCTGAGGGGTCTTTAACAACTTTTAATAGGCCAGCTTTCTGCGCTTGGTACGCAGGGAACTTTATTGTCCAAATTTCAGGGCCGACTATAACATTTTTATGCAACTGCAATTGTTCAATTATATTATGTGCACCCGTATGCCAAAATCCACCTCCAGCTACTACCTGGCCACACATTTTTAGATAAAAATACATTTCACCAAAACTATCACCTAAAATTACATCGATATTATTCCAATCGTTTGACACGTTTGGTTGTAGATCATCTGAAAATCCCTGGCTCCGCCGAATTACAGACAGACCAGAATCTTCAATTTTCCGAAATAAATCATCAAATGCTTCTGGCGCCCTTGGCACAAATACATACATGGGTTTCAAGAGACCTTTTTCTTCACTAAATAGTTTAAGCGATTTCATGGAGTTTATGTAGATATCTGCTTCGCCAAATATAACTGATGAAAATCCAACAATTGGTCTTTTTTTTGGATTGACTAATGAGAGCGCAGACTCACCTGCCCGTGTATGGCTTTCAGGGATTGGCTGATCGAACCTAAATTCACCAACAGGAACAACATTTTGTTGACCCATTAAATTAAAGTTTACGGCNTGCTCACTAGATTTTGCNGCTACCCCCGAAACNAATTCTAATGGATGACCAAATAATTTTGTTATAAAACTTACGCGCNGCATTGCTTCCTTCGTTATCTGACTGTTAATCAAATAAATAGGAATCTTCCTTCNATANCACGAAGCAATAAATATTGGCCACGTCTCAAGTTCACAAATTAAAACCAACTTAGGTTTACTTCTTGAGAANAAATTNTGGAAGGCTGTGAAATATTCTAGAGGCAGATACCTTACAACGACTGAGCCAATCTCTATTTCATGAGAAAGTTTTTCATAGGCATAACTACGCGCAACAGGAGTTAGGCAGGAGATTACTAACCTTTCTTTACGATTAAGTAACTGCTGAATAAATGGAAAGGCGCCACGGAACTCTCCAATAGACGCTGTGTGGATTAAGATNCAACCTGCAATAGACTGCCCAAAACCAAATCTTTCAGCAAAATTCTTGCGGTAACGAGGATCCTTCTTAGATCGTAATATGAAATATCCTATGATTATAGGAAAACATAAGAAAAGNAGCCCAGTGTAGATAATGTAGAAAACGAATAGTCGAAATTTCATAAGACCACTTTAATATTAGGAAGCTGTGGAACGCTATATCCTTTTTCTAATAACATACGTAAGTTATTAGTCTTACACCTAATCCATCAGATTAATCCTCATGGATTAGGTTACGCTCTTTAAAATATTCAACAATTGGTTAAATCGAACTGCATTCATTACCTTTANATTGAANGATAAGGACCCNGAAAACAATTTTTTATATTTTGTTAATCTGTAANTTCATTCCCTTGTAACTTGAACACGAGAGCTGCCAGCGCACCGCCTGCAAGTGGCACTAAAATATATAGCAGCATCCATGCGCCACCAGTACCACTCAATAATGCACCGAGAGATAGAGCTATACCCACAGCCGGATTAAATGCACCACCTGAAATGCCTCCACCAGCAAATGCTCCGCACATTACTGTGAAACCAATTGCCAGCCCATAGAATGAATTACCTTTTGTTCCTTGTGCCGTTGCAACATTCAAGACGGTAAGAGCAAGCGCAAAGGTAAATAAAAACTCAACTAATATTGCTGATAGTAAAGGCGTGCCAGGCGCCGGTGCTATTGGCACTGACCCACCAGCTATTATATTACCTATTAGAGCACCTAAAGTAGCGCCGATAATTTGAAAAATCATATATGGTAGGAGGTCTGAACCTGAAAGAGCACCTCTCAAAAAAGCGGCAAGAGATACTGCTGGATTATAATGCCCGCCTGAAATATGCCCTCCCATGAAAACCATAACTGCAAGCATCCCACCTATCGCCAGAGGAGCCATTGTTTGACCAGTAATGACGCATAGAGTGATTGTAAGTACTAGAAAAAAAGCTCCTATAGCTTCTGTAATATATTTGCCCAATTTAGTGCTCCGTTAATGGTTGACGTTCGATCGGCCGTAACGCGTTCTTACATATTTTTCAAGACTAAAACAATTTATCTAATGCATCTATCTATTTTTAAAAACCTAAAATGAGAAACATAAAACATAAAAATTTTATTAGTTTTATCATTTTTAGTGCCATCAAAAGATGACCGCGTGGCAGCATTGAAGTGATTATTCAGGTTGGTTTTTATACTTAGTTTGCGAGCTAAGTAAGAAAAAACCTGATCCAACGATAATTATAGAACCTAAGATCAACAAGGTAGTTATCGTCTCCCCAAATAATAAAACGCCAGCGCCAACACCAAATAATATACGAGTATATCTAAAAGGTGTAACAAATGAGACCTCACCCTTTCGCATTGCTTTCATTAGAGCAATGTAAGAAAAACAACCGACTAGAATTAAGAGTAAAATATAAGTCAACGTCCACACACTTAATGATACGTATGCTGAACCAGACCAAACAGAAAATAAAATTCCTGCGAATATGACTGCTATGAAACCATACAAACCTAAGTGATAATCGGACAATCTTGGCGAAGCAGCCCTACTTCCTAAATCTCTTCCCACAAAACCAAGCATTCCTAATACAGCAAATAAGACATACGGAGAAAACCCATCACCGGTAGGCTTTAGAATTAAAATCACACCAAATAATCCGAAAATAATTGCTATCCACCTAAAGGCACCCACGCGTTCTCTAAAAATGAAAGCCGCGCCTGCAACAACTAAGATCGGTGTCGCCTGAAGTACTAATGTTACCAAAGATATTGGCAGTAGAATCAAGGAAAGCGAATAGAACAAACGACCTATTAGTTCAAAAAGCATTCTTATTATCATCGGACGCGAAAGTACTTCTTTTATAAATAACCGCTGTTTTTGCGCTTTACAAAAAAGTGTAAAAATTAACGCACCTCCAAAACCAAAAAAAAACAAAAGTTGACCAAAGGGTATGGTTAAGGAGATTAGTCTGATTAAACTATCCTCAATGGCAAAACCTAGCATTGCTAAAATCATCCAGCAGCATCCCGCTAAATTGTCACTAGTTTTGGATGGGTTCGTANNAATCAATTTATAANTTCAATCTCAAAAAAAATATCAGAAACATTCATCAATGAGCAGAGTATTTAAACTTAATTTTTTACTAAGGCCATGGTTGCGCTAATCATGCGCCTTCTTCCACGACAATTTCTGAAAATGATTTAAAAAATTTTGCAGCTAATTTCTTTGCTGTACCTTGAATTAGACGACTGCCTAATTGGGCTAATTTACCCCCAATTTCTGCTTTGGCCTTATACGATAAAAGGGTGACATCCCCTTTTTGTNCTAATGTTACGTCTGCTCCACCTTTCGCAAATCCAGCGGCNCCACCATTACCTTGTCCTGAAAGAGAAAACTTTTCCGGACCGGCCGATGCATCAAGAGTGACNTGCCCACTGAAACGAGCTTTNACAGGACCNACCTTCAAAACTACCTTTGCCTCAAGTTGATCATCAGATTTTTTTATCAACTCCTCACATCCGGGAATACATCTTTTTAAAATATCCACATTATTTAAAGCCTCGTAAACAGTCTGCATGGGTACGCTTATTTCAATCTCATCTGACAATTCCATTAATTATCCCTTCTTNAAAATGTGGAAATTTAANTNAAATAATCAATTCTGCACTNNACTANATAGNTTCACACCATCCAAGNTTCTCCAGAAANTATCCAGAAAAACACAGAANGTTTATTAANTATCTTNATCATAGACACCATTCCTAAAATTTTTNCGGACTTGTAGTAACTCTGCCAGTATTGATAGCGAAATTTCTTCTGGCGTAACTGCACCAATATCTAAACCAGCAGGTGCTTTTACTTTTCTAAGATCTGTCTCAGTACAGCCACTTTTCAGCAGCTTAGCTTTCAAAGAAGAAAATTTCTTTTTGCTGCCAACAAAAGAAATAAATGCAGGACGTGAATTTATTGCTGCAGATAATGCCTTCAGATCTTTATTTCCTTGCGTCGCTACGACAGTAACAACTAACGCACCTGAGATATTTGGCTCTGAGTCTTCATTGGCAATTTCAGTAGCCCAACCAAATTGAGGTGCAANTTTTTTGAGAGCCTCTGCTACCGGTGCTTTACCGTAGATAACGAGTTGATGTGCTGGCGTATAAGGCTCGATGAATATATCAACCGTTCCTTCTGATGGACAACCNTTTCTAGATACTTTCTTACCGTCATACTCGTCTCCAACNCTAATTCCAATNTCATCAATCGCATCTTGTGGCATTANTGAAATAAGTTGAGGAGACCCAGTTTCTATNGCTGTTATAGTTGCCTTTGCCACTGATGTACGGATACAACCTCCACCAATCCATCCTTTTAAAATTTGTCCATCCGAAGAAACAATAGCCTTTGCACCAGGTTTAGCAGAAGTAGCTCCNGCTGTCCTAATGATNGTAGCNTAGGCAAATGGCTCTCCCGATTCAGTTAGAACCTGTGCAAAGTCCAAAATATTTTTATTTGCATTATCAAAACTATTCATAGCTTTTCTAACTCCACCTCTAGAGAAGCCAAATCGTGCAATGTGTTGGCAGAGGAGAATAAATCAAGATAAGGAAGTGATGCTGCCATAGAGGCCGTTACAGGAGCATAGTCTTGCCAGCCCTTCAAAGGGTTCAGCCAAATTATTTTACAGCCACGTTTTTTTAAATTTTCTAGGCCGTCTACCAGCTCAGTCGCACTATTGGAGTCGTAGCCGTCTGACATAATCATAACGACACTCCTGCTATTGACGAAGCGGCGCGCATAAGTTTTTGCAAATTTTTTGATACTGTAACCTATCCTCGAGCCACCTCCAAAGCCATTTGCAATGAGAGAAAGCTTTTCCATAGACCGCCCAGTATTCTCATCTCGCAATGCATCGGTAACGCGCACAAGCTCAGTATGGAAAACATATGCATCTGTATTATTGTCATTACGCATCAACGCTGAAAGAAAAGATAAGAATATTTTTGAATAAACATTCATAGACCCTGAGACATCGCATAACGCAACTATTCTTTTTGCCCGATCTGGTTTAGATTTATGTATTAATTTGAGAGGTTCCCCACCAGTTGAAAGACTTCTGCGAATAGTTTTTCGAAAATCTAGTGATATACCTTTCTTGGCACATACCAATCTTCGTGATCGCTTATCGCGTAATGCCTTACCAATCCTCGTTGCAACTTCTAATGCATTATCGATATCTTTTTTACTCACAAATTCACGTAAATCTTTTCGCATTTTTGATGCTTCTTTTACCGCAACAAGTTCCCCTTCTTTTGTCTCATTTGAAAATCCAGGATCGTCATCAGGTTCCGTCAAAGATCCGGAAGAGCTGTCAGCATTTTCTTCCGCTTTTTCACCACCTTCTGAAATACTTGATTTACTACGATTAAAATTATCATTAGAAATTATTTTTTGTTTTACGCGTCCAGAGTCCATCCAATAGCTATCGAACAAATCGTCAAAGCGCGAAGCCTCATCTTGATTGCCAACGCACAAAGGTTTTAGTGAATACCTGACTTCCAACGGGTCATTTAAATTTATTTGGGTTAAGATACTTAGTGCTGTTTCAAC
>NYSJ01000062.1 GCA_002682975.1 Paracoccaceae bacterium | reverse complement strand
TCAAACTAATCACAAAATGATTATTTCACTTTGATATAAGCAATAAAATTTATTGAAAATAGATACTTATCCAGTGATAAATGTAATTCTAAAAATAGGGATAAACGTCGTATTTTTGTTTTTTAATGTCGGCTGGGTTCGGTGTTTATTTAATATAATGTTGGAGAAAATATTATCGGTAGGAGAGCATAATGAAGACCCACGTCAAAGCAGTCGTAGTAGGTGGTGGTGCTGTAGGAACATCAATTGCTTATCATTTGGCCAAAGGAGGCTGGACTGATGTTATGCTTTTAGAGCGTGACGAATTAACATCTGGCTCAACATGGCATGCTGCAGGGCTTCTTCCCCTGTTCAACATGTCTTATGCAACAACGCATATTCATCAGTATTCTGTCGAATTTTATAAAATGCTTGAAGCTGAAACTGGATTGAATGCAGGGTTCTCTGTGGTTGGAAATCTTCGCATGGCACAAAGCCAGGAACGAATGGATGAGTACATGTTATACGCGTCTACAGCTGAAACGTGTGATGTACCATTTGAATGGATGACGCCAAACCAAATTAAGGCTCGTTGGCCGTTAGTGCGAACAGAGGATTTAGTTGGAGCAATTTATCACCCGACGGATGGCTACATCAATCCAGCAGATGTTACAATGGCTATGGCCAAAGGCGCAAGGCAAAGAGGTGTGTCTATTGAACGAAAATTGCAGGTAGATTCTTATCATTGGACTGGATGTGAGTGGGAAGTTATTTGTAGTAAAATGGTTGAAAAGGGTGGTAACTTAATCTCTAGTAATGAAAAAATTTCCATTATTGCAGAGCACGTGGTTACTGCAACCGGAAATCATGCACAAAGGACTGCAGCTTTATTGGGAATTAAAATTCCAGCAATTCCAGTTGAGCATCAGTTTATTGTTACCGAGCCAGATAAGGAACTAGTTAAATTCAGGGACCAAGGTAATTCGGAACACCCAGTCTTACGGGATGCTGATGCAAAATGGTATGTGCGGGAAGAGCGAGGTGGCTGGATACTTGGACCCTATGAAAAAAATGCACCAGCTCGATTTGAGTATGGAGTGCCAGATAGCTTTAGAGCCGATCTATTTCCGCTAGATTTAGATCGTATTGAACATGAATATTTGTCAATGATCCATCGAATACCCTCTACAGAGGATGTAGGTTTAAAGGACGATTTCAATGGACCTATTTGCTACACACCCGATGGAAACCCTTTAGTGGGTCCGGCACCTGGGTTAAGAAACCTTTGGCTGGCAGAAGGTTTTAGTTTCGGTATCACGGCGGCTGGCGGAACAGGTTATTATTTAGCACAGATGATGATAGAGGGTGAAGCTGANATTGATATGGCTTCGCTAGACCCNAAGCGGTANGGNAAATGGATAACNACNGAGTATGCTGCGCGAAAAAATGAAGAATGCTATGAGCATGTTTATATNTTGCATCATCCNGATGAGGAAAGAAAAGCTTGNAGGCCTCTTAGAACTTCTCCGGCTTATGANCGCTTGAAAAAATTAGGCGCACAATTTGGTCAGGTAAATGGNTGGGAGCGTCCAAATTATTTTGGACCTGNTGATGCAGATGATAACTTTGATCATGACTCNAGGAGNTTTCGTCGTGGGNCNTGGTGGAANTATGCCCTTTCTGAAGCAAAGGCAATCAGAAATGGCGTAGGCNTNATCGATGCTACGGCNTTCACAAAGCACATTGTTAAAGGGCCTGGTGCATTGAGNTTCTTAGACTGGTTNACATGCAATNNACTGCCAAAAGTTGGNCGTATTAACTTAACATATGCTTTGACAAATTCNGGCACAACCAGAACAGAGTATACGATAGTTCGNTTNAAGCANGATGAGTTCTACCTTGTTTCAGCNGGTGCGTGGACNGATTATGATGCTGACTANTTGATAAAATGTGCNGAAGATAAGTCTCCTGAGTTTGGTTATATTGAAATACATGATGTGACATCACAATGGGGTGTTTTTGCTGTAGCNGGCCCCAAATCCCGTGATTTTCTGTCTGAAATTGTTAGAGACGTGGATCAAACTACTGCCNTGTCGAACGCAAGGTTCCCGTGGCTTAGTTGTAAAAGAGTGGAACTAGGTATGTGTTCAGTTAATGCAATACGAGTTTCTTACACNGGAGAATTAGGCTGGGAATTACATCACCCAATTGAAATGCAAAATTATCTTTTTGACCTTCTAGAAACAGCTGGCAAGAAATACGAATTGAAATGGGTAGGTGCTAGAGCTCAAAATTGGTTGCGCCAAGAAAAATCGTATCGAGCATTTGGCACTGAATTGGGTAGGGATGCTACACCACTAGAGGCCGATCTTCCGCGTTTCGTGGACATGTCAAAAGATTTCAATGGTAAGTCCCAAATGGAAAAAATTGGTATAAGGTCAAAATGTATTACTTTGCTAATTGACGGGCCAAAGGATGCAGACCCATGGGGTCGCGAAGCACTTTATGCTCAAGATGGAACCACAAGAATTGGTAGATTAACCTCTGGTGGCTATTCAGTCTTTTTTGAAAAATCAATAGGTATGGGCTATGTTAATCCAAGTTTTGCTGTTGAAGGTCAAAAGTTGAAGGTTAAAATTCAGAATACGTTATGGAATGCTGTTGTAACTTCTGATAGCCCTTATGATCCAAAAAATGAAAAACTCAGAAATTGATCATTATATAAATTGCCTTATACTATTTNAGCTTTAACGGTCGTACGGAGTAGATCAGATGGAGCGCACTTATGAATAGGCGTAAGAGNTCTGAGAGAAGAAAAAATCAGGAAGTTTTTGGAGGTCCATCTCCATACATAAAACGTAATATTCCCTTTTTTGATATACTTGACGAGGAGCAATTACAAATTATTGANGGTCAGGTAGACTGGCTTATCGAAAATATAGGTATAGCTTTCCGTGATGATCCAACCGCTTTAAGTATTTGGCGGAAGGCTGGGATAAAGCCTTGCGGTGAGTATGGAGATCTTATTCGAGCTGATGCAAAATTGATCCGGAAATTGTGTTCTTTTGCTCCAAGCAAGTTTACTCAACATGCGAGAAACCCCAACCGTTCCGTAACTATTGGAGGAGTGAACCAAGTCTTTGCGCCAATCTATGGTGCGCCTTTCGTACGAGACTTAAAAGGTGGTCGTAGATATGCCAAATTAGAAGACTTTAAGAAATTAGTAAAATTAACATTTATGCATCCAAACCTTCATCATGGATCTTTTGTAATTGCAGAGCCAACAGACATCCCTGTAAGTCAACGGCACTTAGACATGATGCTGGCTCACATGATACTTTCTGATAAACCTCATTTAGGCGCAATAACAGAAAAGAGCCGAGCCCAAGATGCTATAGATATGGTAGAAATAGTCTTTGGGGCAGCTAAGTTACAGAACGATGTCTGTATTATGGCAAATGTAAACACTAACTCACCATTACTAGTCGATAAAGTAGCTTCGGAGGCTATACAGGTATATTCNGGTCGTGGGCAAGCTATGGTCGTAACCCCATTTATCCTTTCTGGTGCAATGGGTCCAGTAAGTACAACAGCTGCAATCGCTCAAGCAATGGCAGANGTAATGGTATGCTGTGCCTTTACTCAGTTAGTATATAAAGGTGCACCTTTTGTTATGGGTAACTTTTTATCATCAATGTCCTTAAAATCTGGCGCACCAACATTTGGAATGCCAGAACCAGTGCTATCTAACTANGTAATTGGTCAGCTAGCACGNCGANTAGGTTTGCCTTTAAGGTGTGGTGGTTCATTAACCGCTTCTAAAATTGAGGATGCACAGGCAGCGTTTGAATCGGCTGACTCGATGCACTCTACGATGATGGCAGGCTCAAATTTTACGCTACATGCAGCCGGATGGCTTGAAGGTGGATTAGTAACAGGATTTGAAAAGCTGATTATGGATGCGGATAGGCTTGGNAGTTATCAGAAATTATTACACATAGGTCTTGAGACGGATGAGAATGCTCTCGCACGTGAAGCTTATAATCAGGTAAGACCTGGTGGTCACTTTTTAGGATCAGACCATACTATGCAAAATTATAAAGAGGCATTTTATGAACCCAAACTATCTGACAGTGAAAATGTTGAAAGCTGGGAGGATAGTGGAAGTAAAGATATGCGCAAACGCGCTTATGAACGCTGGAATAATATGCTTGGTAACTACGAAGCGCCACTGTTAGATGCGTCAAAAAAGGAAGAGTTACATGAATACGTAATTCGGAGAAAAAAGGAAATACCAGAGGCGTGGTACTAGATTTTTAACATTTTCGAAACTTTTAATNTTTAGTTATATAANAGAGAACGCCATTAGCGTTTGGCGTTCTCCATATTAATGCCTAAGCCTCTTTTTTATCTTCNACTATTTCTTCGCCCGTGTNNTGATCNACAACCTTCATTGACAGTCGAACCTTGCCCCTATCATCAAGGCCCACAAGTTTGACTTTAACCTCTTGNCCTTCTTTCAATACATCAGATGGGTGATTCAGNCGGCGGTTTTCAATTTGACTTACGTGAACCANACCATCACGCTTACCAAAAAAGTTGACGAAAGCCCCAAAATCAACCAACTTNACAACCGTCCCGGTGTATATGCTACCGACCTCTGGCTCTGCCACGATGGAATGGATCATATCGTATGCTTTTTGGATAGATGCGCCGTCCGGAGAAGCAATTTTTATTGTACCATCATCGCTAATGTCGACTTTNGCTCCNGATGTTTCCACTATTTCACGAATAACTTTACCGCCAGATCCAATTACTTCTCGAATTTTATCAGTNGCAACTTTCATNGTTTCAATCCGAGGGGCATGAACACTNAAATCACCGGCTTCAGAAATCGCTTTCGACATNTCTTGNAGAATATGCATTCGNCCATCTNTAGCNTGAGANAGNGCNTGTTTCATTATTTCNGGTGTNATCCCNGCNACTTTGATATCCATTTGAAGAGACGTAATACCATTTTCAGTACCCGCAACNTTGAAATCCATATCNCCAAGGTGATCTTCATCNCCAAGAATGTCNGTNAANACNGCNTANGATCCGTCATCTTCAAGAATTAANCCCATNGCNACTCCTGCAACAGGACTTTTNAATGGAACTCCAGCATCCATCATNGCTAGTGAGCCTCCGCAGACAGACGCCATTGACGANGANCCATTGGACTCCGTAATTTCNGAGACAACGCGGATTGTATATGGAAAATCAGTTGCTGCTGGNAATACAGCNTGGAGTGCTCTCCATGCTAGCTTCCCGTGNCCAACNTCCCTTCGGCNNGTNNNNCCAACTCTTCCAACTTCTCCNACAGANTANGGAGGNAAATTNTAATGTAACAAAAAGTTAGANCGAAAATTACCGTGTAANGCATCTATAATTTGCTCGTCGTCGCCCGTACCAAGCGTTGTAACTACNAGNGCCTGAGTTTCACCACGTGTGAATANGGCAGAACCATGTGTTCTTGGNAGGAGACCAGTTTCNGANANTATTTGGCGAATATCTGTNGTAGATCTACCATCTATACGTTTACCGCCTTTNACNACNTCGCCTCGCAANATACCGGCTTCNAGTTTTTTCATNGCNGATCCAAGATTAGGATCNTCTAATTCTTCATCTGATAATTTTGATTTTATNNATTCGCGAGTNTCAGCTACTGCTANTTGCCGTTCTTGCTTGTCAGTGATTGNAAATGCAGNCCGCATTTTNTTCTCACCAAGNTTTTTTACATTTTTNAGNANANCTGANAAATCTGGAGCCTCAAAATTAAAAGGNTCTTTNGCAGCATCTTCTGCTANGTCAATTATTAAATCTATNACAGGCTGNATTTGCTTATGAGCAAANGTTACTGCGCCNAGCATCTCATCTTCAGANAANTCGTATGCTTCAGACTCTACCATCATTACAGCATCTTTGGTTCCAGCNACCACNAAATCTAAGCGTTGATCTGGGTTATTTTTGAGGCCTTGCATATCGTCNACNGTTGGGTTCAAAATATAATCACCATTTTCAAAACCNACCCTAGTGGCTGCAATTGGTCCCATGAAGGGTACGCCGGAAAGGGTAAGTGCNGNAGAAGCTGCTATCAGAGCTACNACNTCTGGTGAGTTGACCAAATCATGAGATAGTACAGTGCACATCACCAAAACTTCGTGTTTAAAGCCTTCGACNAANAAAGGTCTTATTGGTCNGTCTATAAGNCTAGCTGTTAANGTTTCAGCTTCNGAAGGNCNTGCCTCTCGTTTGAAAAAGCCACCNGGTATTTTTCCNGCNGCNTAGTATTTNTCTTGGTAGTGTACTGTNAGAGGGAAGAAATCCTGCCCTTCTCTCATTTCATTTGCAAATGTTACATTTGCCATTACTGAAGTTTCACCAAGTGTAGCAATAACTGTCCCGTCGGCTTGTCGAGCTACTTTTCCAGTTTCTAATGTGAGAGTTTCCTCACCCCATTCAATTGATTTTTTTATTACATCAAACATCTACGTATCCTAATTAGGCTGAATAGCCATTCCAACAGGGAAGCATTCCCCCTGACCAATAAATTCACACCGTACTGCGGTCACCAGCACAATAGGTTCTTGAAGAGCATATATAACACCGGGAAAAGGATTGAAAGCGACGAAAAATAATTACTCAGAGTGCTTATATTCTCCCAATAGACGATGCCTTGGAAGTGTTAGAAAATAATTAACCTGATTATCTTCGAATACTCAGGCGACTTATAAGATCTTTATATCGCTGCTCTTCTTTGTTCTTTAAAAAATCAAGAAGTTTACGTCTTTGAGCCACCATCTTCAATAACCCTCTGCGAGAATGGTTATCTTTTTTATGGGTTTTGAAATGCTCAGTTAATGTGTTAATTCTTGATGTAAGAATTGCAACCTGAACTTCCGGCGAACCAGTGTCTCCGTCTTTTGTTGCATACTCTTTTAAGACTTTNGCTTTTTCTTCTGCAGTAATCGACAACGCATTATCCTCTAAAATTNTNGTACAAGCCAGGATGTCGTCCAGCAAGACNGTTTCATTGTGATGAATCACTCATCACGNGGCTTCTATTTTAATATACCAAGAATGTGAAGTACTTTAATTAAGTNCAAATTGATAGGATTGCCCACACATAATTCGGAGGCNCTTAACTAACATTATCNCCGTTTAACCATATCTGGGGTCTAACTTCATAACTGATGTATAGTGGATGCTTTGGGTATCCTAACTTTGTGAGTCCCAAACTAAATACCCTTAATTTCGCCTCATAAAAAATTCTTTTTACTTCTACATCTCTCGCACGATGGCTTCCATGTANACCCCATGCAGCAATATTAATGTCTGCATTCAAGCATGTTTTTAGAATTATGCTATCATTTTCTGGACCAATTGGGTCAATAGCTCTTTCCATTTTTTTTGGATCTGTATCCCGCCAAGCAAAAATATTAGTAACAGAAAACCCGCCATAGCCGAGTGTTCTTGCGCGTCGTTCACATCGCTCTACCGTGGGATCATTCTGGTACTCGGTCGCGGTCGACGGATTAAGCATTATAAAATGAGCTATTTTTTTAGCAGCATCCCATTCTCTGGAGAGGCAATANCTATATCTCTTACAATTTGAATACGTTGCTTTTGAAAAAGCATCATCTTTCANAAATTCCTTGGTTATCATTGAGCTCACTTTTAGTTAAATTCAGAACTTTTTTTGGTAGAAATATACCGGCTTCATACTTCCCTATCGCAAGAGGNGTTTCACGATAGCTAACCCAGATTTCTTCCCCACATTTTGCATCTTCGCAAAAGATGGGAGAAGAGTTGCCATTCTTAATTTTCTCAGCTGCAGATGAAGTACAAGTNCCTTGTTTCATCGATNTGAGGCCTAGCTCGAGCGGATANAGNAAATTATTTANAGCTGGTGATTTACTTAATTTTATTATGTCATCTAATTCAGCCGCCATTGATAAGTCAAAAGACCCTGATGATATTCGTCGTAACGACGTAACATGGCCATAACACCCCATTTTTAATCCAAGATCTCTGGCAATTGCGCGAACATAGCCACCTTTCCCGCACTCTAATGTAAAATGAGCGTTATTCTGGCTTATATATTTTTCTAATTTAAGGCTACTTACAAATAAAGTTCTGGGCGCTATATCAAAATTTTCACCCTTCCTTGCCAGCTCATATGCTCGCTTTCCATTTATTTTTACTGCAGAGAATAAAGGGGGTTTTTGCTCTATTCTACCCTGAAATAGAGGAAGTGTACTTAGTATATCTTGCTCTGATGGTCTCACATTGGATCTTTCCATAATCTCCCCGTCTGAATCATCAGAATTTGTCGCTTCACCCCACTTCACTTCAAAAGAATAACACTTTGACTGGTTGGTAACATAAGGGATAGTTTTNGTTGCTTCACCTAGACCTATTGCTAATATGCCTGTNGCATTTGGATCTAAAGTACCCGCGTGNCCTGCTTTTTTTGCGTCGAATGCCCATTTAATTTTATTCACTACGGCTGTCGAAGTTATACCAGTCGGTTTGTCGACTATGATCCATCCATTAATATTTTTACCCACTTTTGATTTGCCCAATTTTTTATCCAGACGNTTTTGAAATTGTATAGCTTTTTTATCTGAATATTTTAAAACAGCAAANTGACTTACCNGTATACTGAAAACTTAAACGCTTAAACAAACATATTTCATTTCCAAGTAATCATCTATTCCGTAGTGACTACCTTCTCGGCCAAGTCCGGACTGTTTGACACCTCCAAAAGGTGCTAATTCTGTTGAGATTATGCCAGTATTTACCCCTACAATTCCATATTCTAGTGCTTCGGCTACCTGATAGACGCGGCTCAAATCTTTTGCGTAAAAATATGACGCAAGNCCAAAGATTGTGTCATTTGCTAATTCAATAACTTCTTCAACGGTAGAAAATTCNAACAATGGAGCAAGCGGTCCAAANGTCTCTTCNGTNGCTACTCTCATATTTTTTGTCACGCCGGTTAAAATAGTTGGATTAATAAAGTTNCCGTCTTCCTTTTCACCAGTCCCACAATAGATCGTCTCAGCGCCTTTTGATATTGCGTCTTCTATATGTGAATTTACTTTTTTAACTGCATTCGAACCAATGAGTGGCCCCAATGTGGTTTTAGGGTCAAAACCGTCACCCACTTTCAGTTTAGATACTGCCAACTTTAGCTTTTCCGCAAACTTTTTGTACACACCAGTCTGCACGTAGATTCTATTCGCGCATACACATGTTTGACCGTTATTCCGGAATTTGCACATAATTGCGCCCTCAACGGCAGCATCCAAGTCGGCATCATCAAACACAATAAATGGAGCATTACCACCTAACTCCATGGAACATTTTAAAACGTTATTTGCCGCTTGCCCCAATAAAATGCGACCAACTTCTGTCGAGCCCGTGAAAGTAAGTTTACGTACCTTTTGGTTTTCACAGAATTCCTTGCCGGTCCCTGAGGCATCTGAGGACGGTAGAATTGAGAGAACACCTTTTGGCAGTCCTGCTCTTTCAGCTAGCACCCCCAGTGCCAGAGCTGATAGGGGGGTCTCTGATGCTGGCCTTGCCACAAACGCACATCCAGCAGCTAGTGCAGGTCCTGCTTTCCTTGTAATCATCGCGTTTGGAAAGTTCCACGGAGTGATGGATGCTGCAACGCCAATTGGTTGCTTGAAAACCATTATGCGTTTATCTTTTTGATGACCAGGGATCAATTCTCCGTATACTCTTTTGGCTTCTTCAGCAAAAAATTCTATGAAAGAGGCACCATAAGCGATCTCACCCATAGACTCTGCCATTGGTTTACCTTGCTCTGCAGTTAAAATTTTTGCTAAATCTTCAGCATTTTCCATCATCAGCTCAAACCAACGCCGTAGGATAGTTGCTCTTTCTTTACCGGTTTTTTTAGCCCACTCTTTTTGTGCTTCATAAGCCATATCTATGGCGGCTGAGATCTGTTCGCGACTAAGATTTGCAACCTTAGCAATAGTATCCCCTCTCGCTGGATTAATTACATCAAAAGTTTGATTTTTATCTCCAGTTACCCATTTGCCTGCCAAGTATCCTTTTGTTTCCAGTAGAGTGTTATCACTTAACAAATTAGCAAGATTTGTGGTTTTGGTAGACATTCGCTTCCTCCGAGTAGATATTCCATACAGCAGTAGTAGAGGTATTCCGTTTTTGGAACGATAGGAAGAGAAAATTTGTTGGAAGTTGACTTAAGTGATGATTACGAGAATGCAAAATATATAAGTAATGCAAAATCTTTTTCGGAAAAATGGCAAAAGAAAGCTACTAATTTTCGAAATGAAAGAGCTTTATTTTCCAATTTAGAGTTAGATATTCCATATGGGCCCTCTGATCGGGAAAAAATGGATATTTTCTATCCAAAAAAAGGAACTACAGGCGTTTTCGTTTTTATACATGGTGGCTATTGGAGGGCTTTTGATAAGTCGAGCTGGTCACATCTATCGTTGGCCGCATTGGATAATGGCTTTGTCTCGGTAATACCTAGCTATAGATTATGTCCAGAGGTCAGCATTGCTCAGATTACATTAGACATAGCTAAATGCATTATCGCGATAGCAAACAGAGTAGATTCGGGTCCTATAGTGCTCGCAGGCCACTCAGCTGGTGGGCATCTCGTATCCAGAATGTTATGTAGAAATGTGTTGCCTGAAAACGTTTCTATTCGGCTAAGGCGCGTAGTACCAATTTCGCCACTTGCCGATTTACAGCCTTTAATTTTTACAAATTTAAATTCAGATTTAAACCTATCAGTAGGCTCTGCAATTTCTGAAAGCCCCGCTCGCTATACACCAATCGAAGTAAATACAGGGGTTTGGGTAGGAGCAGATGAACGGCCCGCGTTCTTACAACAAGCTAAACTACTATCAAAAAAATGGAAATGTGACTTAAAAATTCAGCCTAATACTCATCATTTTGATGTAATTGATGAGCTTTTAAACCCAAGATCGAAAATGTCTGAATATTTATTTCAACTTATGTGAAGTACTTCTGATTAGATTATCAATTCTTTTTCCATAAAAAGAGAATAATTATTGTCAGTATAGTTAGCAAACGCTTCGCAATATTTGAAACCATGCTTTTGATATAAAGTCAGAGCGCTTTTTAGTAACGTCCCTGTTTCCAATTTCACTACAGGCACGCCTTTATCAGATAGAGCATTTAACATATGAGATAGGAGTGCGTCCCCAATACTCTGACCACGATAGTCAGGGTCTACGAACATCGATTTAATTTCGGCATAATCCTCAAAAAGTACAAATGCGCCACAGCCAACATATCTTTTATTTTTTTCCTTTGCGGCAAAAAAATGTACTCTCGTGTCTAAAAGCCTTTCTACTTCAAGATAGCTGTTTGCCTCATTTGGAAATAATTCATCCATTAACATATGACTTTGGGTCAAAAGTCTGGTTATTTGTGGATGTCTTGGATCTGCATAGTCTATTTGGTGCATCATTTACCTTTCCGAACGTTATTTTCAGGTTTTCACCGGTAGCTTACACGATATGTACGATATGTTGTGGATAATTGTTTATTTTCTTCCATATGCGGTATAGGATTGGTTGACTTAAACTTAATTGAGCTTCATC
>NYSJ01000091.1 GCA_002682975.1 Paracoccaceae bacterium | reverse complement strand
TATATTTGCATCACCTTTAAATTTTACAAACCCACCAAATGGAATAGCCGCTAACTGCCAAATTGTTCCATTTTTATCGACACGAGATAAAATTACAGGTCCCATCCCAACCGAAAATATATCTGCTTTGATTCCAGTCCATTTTCCCACAATATAATGACCATACTCATGAACAAAAACAATTATAGATAAGCTCACAACGAACGAGACTATTGGGTGTAAGATTACATTAATAAACGGGAAAAAGTCCAAAACTATGCAATGCTCCTATGAATTTTAATTAAGTCACCTGCCACAATTCTTGCCATTTCATCAATGTTAAGAATATTTGCCAAATTTATTTCGTCTATGTGGCAGTTATCCAAATAACAAATTTTAGCAATTGTTTTCTCAACTATCGCAGACATGTCCAGAAAACCAATTTTTTTTGAGAGGAATGCATCTAGAGCTGTCTCTTTAGCTGCATTGAATACTGCACCAGACATACCTCCTAGAGACATGACATCATATGCTAGACTTATCGCAGGAAAGCGTTTCTGATCAGGCTCAGTAAATGTCAGAGCACCAATACCAGCAAAGTCTAATTTTTCTAACGGTAGTGTTTTACGATTTGGATAATTTAGAGCATAACCTATAGCATGACGCATATCGGGTGGACCTAAGTGAGCCATCATACCACCATCGCAAAAGCCTACTATGGCATGTACATACGACTGAGGATGTACAAGAACTTCAATTTTATTAGGCTCTAGAGAAAATAACTCTTTTGCTTCAATAACTTCTAAAGCCTTATTAAACATAGACGCGCTATCAATAGTAATTCTTTGACCCATCTTCCAATTTGGATGTGTCGATGCCTCCTCTGGCGTAGCCTTTGCTATTTTATCGATAGTCCAATCACGAAAAGCCCCTCCAGAAGCAGTCAAGATTACTCGCTCAATTGTGTTTATTTCTTCCCCATTTAAGGCCTGAAAAACAGCAGAGTGCTCACTATCTACCGGTATTAGATTACACTCGTTAGAGATTGCTGCTTGCTTAACAAGTTTCCCAGCTGCAACCATACTTTCCTTATTTGCCAAAGCAAGATCAGCTCCATTTTCCAAAGCAATCAAACCGGGCTCAAGACCTGCAGCGCCTACAATAGCAGAAAAAGCAAGGTCACACTTTCGAGCAGCACATTCAAGAAGCGCTGCTCTACCTGTGCCAACCTCAATTTGAGTATCCTTTAATGCGTATCTCAACTGCTCCAAATCACTATTAGTAACAGCCACGACAGCCTCTGGTTGGAATTCTAGGGCAGCCTTTATAAGTAACTCAATGTTCGAACCTGCACTTAACGCCACAATTTCGTAAGACTCTCTATCGCGAGATATAAGATCAAGCGTATTTTGACCCACTGAACCCGTAGCACCAAAAATAGAAATTCGTTTTTTGATCATATCAATATGGGTCCTAAAATTCCACAAACTAATATTGCAACAATAATACCATCAAATCTATCCATGAACCCACCGTGCCCCGGTATAATATTTGAGCTATCCTTCACATTACATTTTCTTTTTATAAAGCTTTCGAAAATATCACCAATTTGAGAGCAGAAGGATAGTAGTATCGCAAATAAAAACAAAGTCCGCGCGCCAAACAAAAAATCAATAAAAACTTTTTGCTCCATAAACAAGTAAGTACAAATTATAGCCCCTAACCAACCCGAAACTATCCCTGCCCAAGTTTTGTTTGGAGAGATACTAGCAAAAAATTTTGGGCCACCAATCAAGCGTCCCCCGAAGTAACCAAAAGTATCTGTTACGACCACAACACAAATAACCCATCCTACAAATAAAATCCCAAAATCTGCTCTCAATTCTACAAAATAAATTCCTCCAAGGATGATGATCATCGAATAAAATACCCCAGCCAATTTTTGGGTTCTAAATAAAAAGTACTGGCAGAACAGTGAAAACACCAATACCGAAAAAGATAAAAACCAATCAGTCAAATAATTTAGTATGATGAAGGTCACAAGCCCAACAAGCGATGAAAAATGTGGTGCTCCAGAATTATGAGGACTCTGCATTTTGGCTAATTCAAAGTGCATCACTGACACTAGAATGGACACTGCAAATAGTAAGAATAAACCACCATAAAACACTGCCCAAAACCCAACTATAATCAATGCCAAAGCAGAATATAGGCGTGAAGGCAGGTCGCTCCACCGCGCTGTTGTCATGATGCTAGCAACCCGCCAAAACGACGTTCCTTGCTGGCAAAAATAGCCACGATTTTCTGAAAATCCTGCACCGTAAAATCTGGCCATAAAGTTTTTACAAACTCATATTCAGAATATGCTGATTGCCAGAGCAAGAAGTTTGATATTCTGGCCTCTCCCGATGTTCTTATAACCAGATCGGGATCTGGCAAAACATAAGTATCAAGATACCCCGCCAACGTTTGCTCATTAACCGTTTCAGGATTAAGAAAACCCTTTGCTACATCCTGCGCCATGCGCTTCGTCGCTCGAGCGACCTCATCTCTTCCCCCGTAATTTATAGCAACAGTTAAATTTACAAGTGAGTTTTTTGCTGTCATTTCTTCCAGCTCATCCATTAACTGAACTAACCCTGGCTCAAGACGCAAACGATCACCAATAAACCTTACACACACACCAGCATTCACTAATCTTTTTGCTTCGCTCAAAATATATTTCTTAAAGAGTCTCATCAAACCGGCAACCTCGGTTTGTGTGCGCTTCCAATTCTCTGTAGAAAACGCAAAAACAGTTAGGTAACGAACGCCAAGCTGAGGACAGGCCTCGACTATATCCCTTACTCGCTTTGCGCCAGCCTGATGCCCGTACAGACGTGGCTTTCCACGAGCTGCAGCCCATCTTCCATTGCCATCCATGATAATTGCAACATGTTCAGCAGTCCGATTCATATCTTTATCTTTTGGCATAGTGGAGCCAGTTAAACCTGCATTATCTCGTCCTGTTTATTATTCAATAAACTATCTATTTTACCGACATAACTGTTTGTTAGCTCTTGAACCTCATCTTCCCAAAACTTCTGATCGTCCTCAGACATCCCATCCGCTCTAGACTTCTTAATTTGATCCATTCCATCTCTTCGAATATTACGAATTGAAATTCGAGCTTGCTCTGCGTATTGCGCTGCGACCTTGCTAAGCTCCCGTCTCCGCTCTTCATTTAACTCTGGGATCGGAAGCATTATTAGCGTACCATTTGTTTGTGGGTTTATTCCTAACCCACTTTCTCGAATTGCCTTTTCAACCATATCTACTTGAGATTTATCCCATACGTTTATGGTTACCATTCTGGGTTCGGGAACGTTCACCGTGCCAACTTGATTAATTGGTGTCCTTTGGCCGTAAGCATCAACCATAATAGGATCAAGCATTGAAGAACTAGCCCTGCCTGTTCTTAGAGAGGCAAACTCCGACTTTAGAGCAGACATTGCTCCATCCATTCTACGTGTAAGATCATCGACATCTATTAAAAAATCATCTGACATATTATTCTGCTCTTATTAAAATTTTAGTAACTTATTACATATTCCAGGAAACTATCCTAGGGATTTTCAACTACCTTGGTGTAAGCACCTTCACCTGCCAGAACTGCTCGGAAACCAAGTGGTTCATTAAGAGAAAAAACAATTATTGGTAATTTGTTGTCCCGCGCCAGTGCAATAGCCGAGGCGTCCATGACCTTTAGGTGTTTTGAAAGAACATCGTCGTACGAAATTGACTCGAATTTTTCAGCATCAGGAAACTTTGACGGATCCTTGTCATATACACCGTCTACTTTTGTGCCTTTAAATATTGCATCACAAGCCATTTCACTGGCCCTCAGTGTTGCTGCTGTATCAGTGGTAAAATATGGATTTCCAGTTCCTGCTGCAAAAATACAAACGCGCTTTTTTTCAAGATGTCTGACTGCTCTTCTACGAATATACGGTTCACTCACCTGATCCATTGGAATAGCACTTAAAACCCGCGTATTAACTCCAACACTCTCCAGCGCACTTTGCATTGCGAGTGCGTTCATTACTGTGGCAAGCATCCCCATATAGTCAGCCGTTGTGCGCTCCATACCTTGAGCACTACCCTGTAAACCCCTGAAGATATTCCCTCCCCCAATCACCATACAGATTTCAACACCGATAGCATGAACGGACTTTATCTCACGGGCTATTCTCTCCACCGTCGGAGGATTTAAACCAAACCCTTTGTCACCCATCAATGCTTCACCAGAAATTTTTAGCATTACTCGCTTAAATTTAGGACTGTCGCTGTTGGATGATACCATAGTTTACTCCGTGTTTCTCTCTAGAACAATTAGAGCAAAAAAACTATCAAACCTAACATTATTTTTTTTGCTGCAAAATTTCACTTGGTTTATTTCAGAATAATTTATAAAGCACAACAGCATGGACCAGCTTTTAACCGACGCTTTTTTGCATCAAGTTGAAAATAAACCAATTCTTATGGTTGGTCCGACTGCCTCTGGGAAATCCAAATTAGCTCTATTTTTAGCAAAGAAACTGGGACGTGTTATCATCAATGCAGATGCTATCCAAATTTACGAAAATTGGAGAATTTTGACTGCTCGCCCATCGTTGGAGGATGAGCAGATGGTCAAACATTATCTTTATGGGCACAAGGAGGCAAAAACGGTTTACTCTGTCGGACACTGGCTTCGGGAAATTAAAGATATTTTAGAAAATAANCCCACGCCAATTATTGTNGGGGGAACNGGNTTATATTTTTCTGCANTAACCAGTGGTTTATCTGACATCCCAGAAATTTCAGNTGATNTAAAAGAGGAAGCAAGGCAGAGGCTTTCNTCAGAGGGTATCNNTNCTCTTTTAGCAGATTTGGATNATGCTACNTTGANTAAAATCGACATTAAAAACCCAATGCGNGTTGCNAGAGCTTGGGAGGTNGCAAAAGCCACGGGAAAGTCATTATTAGAATGGCATGAAAATATNGCCCCGCCNATTTTGGAGAAGGAAAGCTGCAAGGCGCTNGTGATCAATCCCGACAAGCAAATTCTTAACCAACAGATAAAAGATCGCTTTAAACGCATGATAGAACAAGGAGCAATCCAAGAAGCCAAGCAAAATCTTCCAACATGGGAGAAAAATATGGCCGCAAACAAAGCAATAGGCGCTAAAGAATTGATAATGCATTTGAACGGAGAAATTCCACTTGAAACCGCCATCGAAAAGGCAACAATTGCAACGCGTCAGTATGCAAAAAGGCAAAAAACTTGGATAAAATCCAAAATGGCCGACTGGGAAGACATAACCGGTTATTATCAGAAAAAACTAAAATCTGATAGTTAGGGAATTATTATCAGAAAGTTTAAAAACTAAAAGAAACTAGGGTGTAAAACAAAATATGAACTTAACACACATTAATGATAGAATGACGGCTCCAAATGTTGAGGTTCTCCAGCTTTTATCACTCAACTATAGGTTGAATTTTACTTAGTAATAAGTTACTACGACTGTTCTGGTTTAAAAGTGTCTCAAATAGGGAGAAAATGATGACGCAAAAGATGAAAAATAAAAGTGTACACCCGGTAGCAGAAATGTATGCCCGTGAACACAAAAACGGCGATATGGACAGACGAGAGTTTATCTCTCGGTCAACTGCTCTCGGTGTCACTGCTGCTGGAGCATATGGGCTGATTGGGGTTGCCCAACCGGCACTTGCAGGTGGGCATCTTCAACAGGGTGGAACAATGCGAATGCAAATGGACGTAATCGCTCTTAAAGATCCAAGAACCTTTGATTGGACGCAACTTGCGCACTTCACAGCAGGCACTCTGGAATACTTAGTCGAATACAACAATGACGGTTCTATCACGCCAAACTTATTAGAAGGCTGGTCTGCCAACGCTGACGCTACTAAGTATACACTGAATGTCCGCAAAGGAATTAAATGGAATAATGGAGACGACTTTACCGCAGATGACGTTGCCAGAAACATTGAAGGGTGGTGCGACAAATCAGTTGAAGGTAACTCAATGGCCGGCCGAATGGCTTCATTGATTGACGCAGACACAGGTAAAGCGGCTGCCGGATCGATTAAAGTCACAGACAGCCACACAGTTGAATTAACATGTGTTGCATCCGATATTACAGTAATAGCAGGTATGGCTGATTATCCAGCAGCAGTTGTTCACTCCAGCTTTAACCCAGATACCATGGGCACAAGTGCTTCCGTGGGAACTGGACCATTTATACCTGACGAATACGAAGTCGGTGTGAAGGCGTCAGTTGTAAGAAACGAGGCCCATCAATGGTGGGGTGAGTCAATCGGTCGTACAGTTCCACTAGACCGCATCGAGTTTATTGACTACGGAACCGATCCATCATCTTGGGTAGCGGCTGCAGAAGGAGACGAAGTTGATGTTTTCTACGAAACTGTTGGTGAATATGTGGATCTTATGCCTTCAATTGGTTGGGAGAATTCTACGATAGCGACAGGATCAACAATTGTTATTCGTACAAACCAAGAGGCTGACGCATATAAAGATAAGCGAGTAAGGCAGGCTCTAGCAATGGCTGTGGATAACTCAATTTGTTTAGAGTTGGGATATGCAGGAAAAGGAGCTCCAGCTAACAACTTCCACTCTGGTTCCATGCACCCTGAGCATGATCCAAGCATCACAAGACTTCCATACGACCCTGTAAAAGCAATGGCTTTGATGAAAGAGGCTGGAATGGAAGATTATGAGCATGAAATTCACTCAATTGATGATGATTGGCGAAAAAATACGACGGACTCTGTTGCTGCACAGCTTCGTGATGCAGGCTTCAAAGTGAAGAGAACTATTCTGCCTGGCTCAACATTCTGGAATGACTGGACAAAATATCCATTTAGTTCAACCAACTGGAACCACCGTCCATTTGCAACTCAAGTTTGGGGATTGGCTTACCGATCTGGAGAAGCATGGAACGAATTTGCTTGGAATAATAAAGAATTTGATGCTCTTTTGGCAGAAGCAAACTCGATAGCAGATGCGGACGAGCGCCGTAAAGTTGCAGGCAAATGTCAGGCTCTTATTAGAGATGAAGGCGTGACTATACAGCCATATTGGAGAAACCTATACAGAAGTCATAAACCAGGCCTTCAATGTGAGCAGCATATTGCTTATCATCCGCACGTATACAAATGGGGTTTTATAGCTTAATAGCTACCAAGAATCTTGGCCGCGCTGCTAGATGGCGCGGCCTTTTTTATCTCTAACTTAAATATTAAAAAGCAACCGAAACAGGTATTTAGATGGCACTGTTTATTCTTCGGCGAATAGCAATCATGTTATTCACGTCTTTATGCCTTACTTTCGTAGTATTTTTTCTTACTAATCTCTATCCCAATTTGGAAAAAATGGCGAAAACCCAAGGGAATTTTCGCATGAACGATGCTGCAGTACTGTCTTTTCTAGACAATCGAGGGTATTTGCTACCGTTGCCAGTAAAGTACGGTGAATGGCTGGGTGTCTATCCTGGTTACGTAAAGGAAGGCTCTGACGGTGAAACCAGAGGTAGATGTTTTAAATCTGCTGAAGATCCTACAAAAGCGCCAAAATTTTGTGGAATCTTGCAAGGTTATTGGGGATTTTCTACTCGCTTCAAAAGTGATGTTTGGAGTATAGTAACAACAAGGTTAGGTTTAACAGGCATGCTGATGTTTTGGGTCATGGCCGTAATGGTCCCATCTGCGCTAATAATTGGGATATTGGCTGGGATGCGCGAGGGTAGTAGAACTGATAGATCTTTATCTACCTTTGCAATTGTTACTACAGCCACTCCAGAATATGTTTCCGGTGTAATATTAATATCAGTGTTCGCGTCAAGCGCTTTTGGGCTTAAGTGGTTCAAAGGTACAGCAACATCTGCAATGGAAAACCCAAATTTTGAAAATTTTTTATTACCAGTTTTGACCATTGCAATATATGGAATGGGCTACATAGCAAGGATGACAAGGGCATCAATGGCCGAAGTCATGACAGCACAGTATATAAGAACAGCTCGCTTGAAGGGCGTTTCATTTTCAAATATCGTTATCAAACATGCACTAAGAAATGCCTTGATAGCTCCGTTTACAGTGATAATGTTACAATTTCCTTGGCTGTTAAATGGGGTGGTTATCGTTGAAACATTGTTTAACTACAAAGGATTTGGATGGGCCCTGGTTCAGGCAGCCGGAAACAATGACATAGAACTGTTATTAGGCGTATCAGTTGTATCAGTGATCGTAGTATTGGTTACTCAATTAATTTCTGACATTGGATACGTATACTTAAACCCACGTATCAGTGTCACGTAGGGGTAATTGATATGGATCTGCTAACTTGGACTGAGATAATTACTCGGGCATTTATTCGACTTGGCCCAGTTTGGGTTGCTTTGGTTATTCTTTTTCTTGTTTCTTTTAGGTACAAACGTTCCCTAGGCTTGTACGGAAAACTATTTGACTCGACAATTGGTATGATTGGTTTTGCAATAGTTATGTTTTGGGTTTTTGCAGGTTTTTTTGCTGGAGCCATGGATTGGATCATAACCCATG
>NYSJ01000090.1 GCA_002682975.1 Paracoccaceae bacterium | reverse complement strand
TCTTCTAGTTTTGGACAAACTTTTTTTATTTCGATATTCGCTGTTGAAATAATGTCTAGTTTCAATCTTTCAAATTCTGATTGGGGTACAATTTATGCTTCTGGTACTCTTATGTCTGCCGCAGTAATGATTTATACTGGTGGGCTGGTGGATGATTACAAAACTAGAAATATTTCCTTCTTAGTTTTAGGGATATTGGCACTTGCAATGGTTAGTATGGCTGCAGTAAGTTCCATTTCAGGATTAATTATTACTATTTTTCTACTGAGACTAATGGGTCAGGGAATGTCCACCCACTTAGCCCAAATAGCGATGTCTCGATGGTTTTCCAGATACAGAGGTAGAGCGTTAGCAATTGCTAATTTAGGCTATTCGTTAGGGGAATCCTTTATTCCTATGTTTTTTGTGGGATTTTTATTATTTCTCCCTTGGAGGTCAATTTGGTTATTTTCTGCAGTTCTCCCAGTTATTGTGGCCGTAGCAATATTTTTCACCCTGAGGTCTGAGCGGTCTCCAAATTCTTTTAAAGAAAATAAAATCACTCTTGGGCTTGGAATGCGCCATTGGTCTAGATCACAGGTGCTGAAAAGTAGTATTTTTTGGTTAGCTGTTCCGGGATTGCTAGGGCTTTCTGCGTTTGGAACTGTTCTCTTTTTTCAGCAGGTCAATTATTCTAATTTGAAGGGCTGGGAGCACCTATCTTTGGTAAAAACTTATCCACTATTCACTTTGATAGCTGTTGGAATTTCATTTTTGTCGGGTTGGTTAATCGATAAGTATGGCGCTATTAAAATGATTGGTTTTTATCAAATACCAGCAATTTTTGGCTTCTACATGTTTTCTATTTGCGAAACATTACTGGGCTTCTCAATTGGATTGATCTTTTTTGCGATAACTGCAGGTTCGAATAACATAATCCCTAATGCTTTTTGGGCTGAGTGTTTTGGGACTGCTCATCTCGGCCGTATAAAGTCTTTAGCTGGTGGAGTAATGGTTATCGGCTCGGCTCTGGGTCCGTTGATAAGTGGTTATTTAATAGATTTGAATATCGATTTAAATTCACAATATTTGGCATGCTGCCTTTATTTTATTTTTAGTTCATTTCTATTATTATTGGCTACTAGAAAAGGATTAATTAGTATCTAATTTTAGACTTGCATCATGAAATTTCTGCACCCTTTTAAAGCAGCAAAATCATCTTTCACAAGTTGGACAGAAAATTTTTCGTTAAATTTTGAAAACCTCCCCTTATCACGAAAAGCTTTAATAAAGCTCTCTGATTTCAGGTATTCTTTTAGGGATCTGGAAACACCACCAATTAGATAAATACCACCAAATGGAAGCAAAATTAGCGCAAGATCTCCAAAAAAGGATCCCGCACAAGTTGCTAAAAAATCTGCAACATTTTTAGAGTTTTTATCCCCGTTAGATGCACTTTCCATTATTTGTGCTGCTGTTTGATCACTTCCTGTGAGTACTCTGCCCGCCGCTTCAAGTCCGCGGCCCGAAAGAATATCTTCTACAGAGGTAAAAGAGGGATCTGATGAAATCTTGTTTAAGATGGTTTGTTGATTTTGATTTGCTATCGATATTTGCGAATGACCTGCTTCTGATGGTGGAACAAAGATTTTGTGTCCGACTTTAAATACTGGTGCAGCATTGAAACCTGTACCCATACCGCAGACTAGCTGTGTATCATTTGAATTTGACTTCTGACTTCCGACCATTATTGGCTCGAGATCTGACCTATCCAGGCTTTTCAACCCGTAACCTTGAGCTTGTAAATCGTTGATAATTCCTACATGCTCTGCTCCCGTTAGGGAAGCTATTGATCTCTCGCTGAAACTCCATGCTAGATTGGTCATTTGGGCAGCATTTGCCTCGACAACTCCGGCTACAGCAATTCCTGCGTGCTTAACCGACCTTACGCTTGCCGAACGTAAATAATTGGCTACGAGAGTTTCAAATGATCCATATTTGTTATTGGAAAATGTCATACAAGAGCTCTTTAATAATAGTTTATTGTCGAAAAGTGCAACTCTTGTATTCGTACCTCCAATATCAGCGGTTAAACATAGCCCTTTTCCCATGACAAACTTTCTAATTTCATTTTATTAGATAATTCAATAAGTCTATTTTATTACTGCTGCAACATTAAATAACTCAATAATATTAATAGGTTATTTGATTGTATCAATTGTATATATGTCTTTGAAAAACTCTAAACCATTTGAGTCTCGTAACAATTTCACAAAAATTTGTGATAATTTCAATTTGTGTTGGAGAGTTTTTATAATGAAGCTATCTCTACTTACAGAAATGGAGAAACATAATGACTGAACTAAAATTTATTGAGGTTCGCGGTGCTAGGGAGCATAATCTTCAGTCAGTCGATGTTAATATTCCCAGAGACAAACTTGTTGTAATCACTGGTCTTTCCGGATCAGGTAAGTCGTCCTTGGCCTTTGATACGGTATATGCAGAAGGCCAGAGGAGGTACGTTGAAAGCCTTTCAGCATATGCCCGACAGTTTCTCGACATGATGGAGAAACCCGATGTAGATCATATTACAGGGTTGTCTCCAGCAATTTCCATAGAGCAGAAGACTACTTCAAAAAACCCGCGATCAACAGTTGGCACTGTAACTGAGATATACGATTATTTAAGGTTACTCTATGCTAGAGTAGGAACTCCTTATAGTCCTGCAACAGGCCTACCAATAGAGGCTCAACAAGTTCAGGAAATGGTCGATCAAGTTTTGTGTCTTAATGAAGGCACTAGAGCATTTCTTTTAGCTCCCATCGTTCGTGATCGGAAAGGCGAGTACAGGAAAGAATTCCTAGAGTTGAAAAAACAGGGATTTCAGAGAGTAAAAGTTGATGGTAATTTTTATGATCTTGATGAACCGCCCAAATTAGATAAGAAATTCAGACATGACATTGACGTTGTCGTCGATCGTTTAGTTGTGAAAAAGGACCTAGAGACACGTCTTGCTGATAGTCTTCGTACGGCTTTGGATTTGGCTGACGGTATTGCCATATTAGAAACAGTTGTCGAGGAAGGAGATCCTCAGCGCTATACCTTTTCGGAAAACTTTGCGTGTCCTGTTAGTGGCTTCACTATTCCTGAAATAGAACCTCGACTATTCTCGTTTAATGCTCCTTTTGGAGCCTGCCCTGATTGTGACGGACTAGGTGCAGAGTTATTTTTTGACGAAAGCCTAGTAGTTCCCGACGTTGAGTTGAAAATAAGTGACGGAGCACTGGCACCGTGGCGGAAAGGTAAAAGCCCATATTTTATTCAGACTATTGAGGCTCTTTCAAATCATTATAATTTCGACTTTCATGCTAAGTGGGCAACTATACCAAAGACTGTTCAACAAGTTTTTTTGTATGGTTCTGGAGAGGAAGAAATTTTATTTCGATATGATGAAGGTGGGCGAGTATATCAAGTAAAGAGAACATTTGAAGGTATTATTCCAAATATGGAGCGTCGGTATAAAGAAACAGATAGCAGTTGGGTAAGAGAGGAGTTTGAGAGCTATCAAAACAAAAGATCGTGTAAGGCTTGTGATGGTTTCCGTCTTAATTCGCAAGCACGCGCGGTCAGAGTCAATGGACTGCACATTGGTCAAATTGTAGAAATGTCTATAAAGGAAGCTTTAGAATGGTTTTCAGCAGTTAAGGACACACTCTCTAATCAGAAACAAGAAATTGCCTCTACTATTTTAAAAGAAATAGTAGAGCGTCTTGGCTTTTTAAATAATGTTGGGCTTGAATACTTATCGCTATCGAGAAGTTCTGGAACGCTCTCAGGTGGAGAAAGCCAACGGATAAGACTCGCTAGTCAGATTGGAAGTGGGTTAACAGGTGTTCTTTATGTATTGGATGAACCGTCCATTGGATTACATCAAAGAGATAACGGAAGACTTCTACAGACTTTAAAAAATCTTCGTAATCAAGGAAACACGGTTATAGTGGTTGAGCATGATGAGGAAGCAATTTTGGAGGCAGACTATGTGTTTGACCTTGGGCCAGGTGCTGGAGTTCATGGTGGCCAAGTAGTTGCTTGTGGAACACCCAGTGAAATAACTGCGAATTTAAAGTCGATAACTGGACAATACTTATCTGGAAAGAAGTCGATACCGGTACCTTCGATCAGACGAAAGGGCAATGGTAAAAATCTCAAAATTATTGGCGCTACTGGCAACAATCTTAAGTCTGTAGATGTAAAATTCCCTCTTGGTAAATTTCTGTGTGTGACTGGTGTGTCTGGTGGCGGTAAGTCGACATTGGTCATAGAAACATTATTCAAAGTTGCCTCAATGAGACTGAATGGAGCTAAGCAAACACCAGCACCTTGCGAAAAAATTATTGGATTGGAGTATTTGGATAAAGTAATCGATATCGATCAGAGACCAATTGGACGTACACCCAGATCTAACCCAGCAACCTATACGGGCGCCTTTACTCCAATTCGAGAATGGTTCTCGGGATTACCCGAAGCAAAAATACGAGGATATAAACCGGGAAGATTTTCTTTCAACGTCAAAGGTGGGCGCTGTGAGGCGTGTAAAGGTGATGGTGTTATAAAAATTGAAATGCATTTTCTGCCTGATGTCTATGTAACATGTGAGACCTGTGGGGGTGCTCGTTATAACCGCGAAACACTCGAAATTAAATTTAAAGAAAAATCTATCTCAGATGTCTTGGATATGACTGTGGAAGACGCTCAATTATTTTTCACCGCTATTCCAAGTATTAGAGAAAAAATGGATGCTTTGGTGCGAGTGGGCCTTGGGTACATAAAGGTGGGTCAACAGGCTACTACTCTGTCTGGTGGTGAAGCTCAAAGAGTGAAATTATCGAAAGAGCTGTCAAAGCGAGCAACTGGCCGCACACTATACATTTTGGACGAACCAACTACTGGATTGCACTTTGATGATGTACGCAAACTTCTCGAAGTACTTCATGAATTAGTCGATCAAGGCAATACGATTGTCGTCATAGAACACAACCTTGACGTAATTAAAACTGCGGATTGGATAATTGATATTGGCCCTGAGGGAGGAGACCGAGGTGGCCAGATTGTTGCTGAAGGATGTCCTGAAAAAGTTGCGGAAAATTCTAAAAGTCATACTGCACACTACTTGAATGAACTGATTTATAAAAAGGAAATTACTGCTGCCGAGTAAAATTTTGTAAATAGTGAAATCAAATAGGAATTACCTTTATCGATGTTATTCGATTTGCGTGTCTTTCTATAATCTCAAAACGATAGCCATGGAACCGGAATACTTGTCCAACAGTTGGGATCATCTGTGCTTCGTGAATTACTAATCCGGCCAGAGTATGCGCTTCATCGTCAGGAAGTGACCATTCGTTAGCNCTATTAAGATCTCGAATAGTTGTTGACCCTTCTAAAATGTAAGAGCCATCGTTTGACTTTACTATNTCATTGGAGTNNTTTGGATCAAACTCATCTGATATTTCGCCTACAATCTCTTCCAAAATATCCTCAAGTGTAATTAAACCCTGAAGACTACCATATTCATCGACTACAAGTGCAAAATGAGCTCTGCGATGCAAGAATTGCCTCATTTGGTCATCTAAAGAAGTAGTATCAGGCACGAAATACGGCTTCATGGCGACATGACCAATATCAAAATTGTTCAAATGGTTTATATTTGGGGTCTCCTGATTAATTAATTTATACATTTCTCTAGCCAAATCTTTAGCGTGAATAACTCCGACTATATTATCGGGATCATTGAGAAAAACTGGTAGTCTAGTATGAACACTTTCTAAGCACTGGGTTAATATTTTGGTTGGCTCATCACTTGAGTTGATCATTTCAATGTTTGACCGATGGAGCATTATTTCTTCCACGGTTCTGTCCGAAAGATCTAACGCTCCTAAGATGAGATCTTTATCCTCTTTTTCGACAACGCCTTCAGAATGGCCGAGCTGAATTGCTCCTGCTATTTCCTCACGTACTGCTAGTATGTGACTATTAGGATCTGTTTTTACGCCAAAAATTCTTAATATTAACCTTACAAGAAACCTGACAGACGCTACAATTGGCGATAAGGCCTTAATTATCAACTGAATGAAACCTGCTACTCTTGCTGCAGCTAGTTCAGCATTTGTTATGGCATAAGTCTTCGGCAGAACCTCTGCGAAAATTAACACTAGAATAGTCATAACTAAGGTAGCTAAGGCGATACCACTTTCTCCAAAAGCTTGAGTAAATAGTGCTGTCGTCAAGGAAGTTGCTAAAATATTTACTAAGTTGTTACCTAGCAGTACGGATCCAATTAACCCTTCGGTATCTTCGGTTATTTTTAACGCCTTTGAGGCTCCTCTAGACCCTTTGTCTGCATGGCTTCGCAGCTTCCCGCGTGAAGCTGCGGTTAATGCCGTTTCGCTGCCTGAGAATATAGCTGAAAGGAGCAACAGAAACAAAACTGCTCCCATCGTTATCCAAAAACTCTGATCTATAAACGTTAAATCACTTTCCATGCTGTTTCCCAGTTTAAATACGTAACGTAATACAAAAACCCGTTATACTTATTATTTTACAAAAAATAAAACACAGTATTTTAAAATATTAAAATTTAGAAGCTTTTTTGCTGTAGGTATTCTGACTTTCCAGAAATAATTATTTGTTAGACAGGGGGTGGTGATTGAATACTAACTCTTTTAGACGGTCATCAACTACATGTGTATAAATTTCAGTTGTTCCTAGATCGGCGTGGCCTAACAAAGTTTGTATTACTCTTAAATCCGCTCCATTGGCCAAAAGGTGAGTGGCAAATGCATGCCTAATAACGTGTGGGCTAATCTTAGTAGGATCTATTCCGGCAAGACTTGCCCATTTCTTCAACTTTTTAAACAACCATTGTCGAGTTAGGTGACCCTTTTTACTATTTGATGGGAATAAATATTTTGAATTTAATCCATAATACGGAGTATTGTTATCTTTCAACAAAAGCTTTCTTTTTTCCAACCATTTTTTTATAGCTATTTGAGCCAGTTTTGATATTGGAACTAGACGCTCCTTGGACCCTTTACCAGTTACTAGGATCATAT
>NYSJ01000061.1 GCA_002682975.1 Paracoccaceae bacterium | reverse complement strand
CTATGGCAAGCCTGTTGATTGGTGGAGTATGGGGATTATTTTATACGAGTTTCTTATTGGCTGTGTTCCCTTCTTTGGTGAGACTCCAGAGGAGCTGTTTAACCACACTGGCGACTCATCCGATCCACGACCGCCTACACCAATTTGCTCATTTTGCTCGCGCGTGACAGGCAAGACCTCTTTGGTGACCAATGGCCACGGAGCGAAGTTAAGGCCAGGATTACCAATGGAAGAGAATTTACCTAAAAATAACTCAACCGATTTTTCTTCCGGTTTAACCGTGTAAAAACTTGCAAAAGCCCACAACCCAGCAAGAAACAGGAAAATGAGTGCAAAGCCGTTTCTCCCCATGCCACCATCACCAGAAGCACCTGGACCGCGACCACCTTTTTTGCCGCCACCGCCCATCAGAACCCTAAGTTGTTCTTGGCCCTTTTTAAGCATATCGTCAATTTCTGGAGGCATTTGTCCCTGATTATTATTTTTCGGAGGCCTGCCTCCATCACTTCCATTGCTTGGGCGCTTTGGCCCATCAGATCCACCACCCCAAGGGCCGCCAGAATTACCTGCCATTAACTTTTCCTTTTTTACTCGCTAACGATTTCATTATAACTGGGTAGTAAAAAGTAAATTTCAACTACTCCGCGTCGGTTTTTGCATAGTTACTATTTCTTCCGATATGGTAGGATGAACAGCTAAAGTGCTATCAAAGTCCTTTTTTGTAGCCCCCATTTTTAACGCAATTGCCACCATCTGCACCATCTCTCCCGCGCCAGGTGCGACGATATGCACACCTAAGACTTTGTCCGTTTTTTTGCAAACTATCAACTTTATAAAAGATTTATCATCATTATCAGCAAAACTGGTCTTCATTGGCCTAAAGTATGTTGTAAAAATATCAATTGGCCCACATTTATCGGCCACTTCCTCGCTCAAACCAACTGTACCCATCTCAGGCTTAGTGAATACCGCAGTTGGAACGCTAGCATAGTCTAAATTTGTTGGGTTATTATGAAAGATTGTTTCGACAAATGCCATCGCTTCTTTTATGGCAATTGGCGTGAGCGATGTTCGATCTGTAAGATCGCCAATTGCATAAATTGATTTAAGTGATGACTGGGAATAATCATCAACTACTACCTCACCTCTGCTACCAAGGAGTAATCCGGTAGATTTATTTTGCAAACCGTGCGAATTTGGTACTCTACCCGTGGCAAATAATATCTGGTCAAAAAATTGGGCCCGTCCATTCGTATCTTTAATCTGGAAACCATCTTTATGTTTCTCAACACTACTTACATTTATATTAAATTTTAAGTCTATGCCATTTGATTTCATTTGATCAGCGACAACGGCGGTCGTTTCACTATCAAAACCTCGTAAAATGGTCTCACTTCTACAAAATTGAGTTATTTTGCAGCCAAAACCGTTGAAGATCGAGGCAAATTCGCATGCAATGTAGCCACCGCCAACAATTAACATTGTTTTTGGTAGAGCGGCTAAGGAAAAAACCTGGTCTGACGTCAATACATGTTCAATACCGGGTATATTGGGAAGATCTGGTTTTCCGCCAGTCGCAAGCAGAATATACCTTGCCGTGAGACATTCGCCACTTTCTAACTCAACAGTATGTTCATCCACGACTTTTGCATGCTGATCGAAGGTTTTAACGCCTGAGTTTTTTAATAAATTACGATATATGTGTTCCAGCCTAGATACTTCATTGGATAGTTTTCCTGAAAATTGTGTCCAATTTAGCCCATTATCTTTTGGTAGATCCCATCCATATTCTCGCGACTCAGCAAAAATTGATGCAAACTCAGAGGCAAATACCATGAGTTTTTTAGGTACGCATCCTCGAATAACGCAGGTGCCACCATAGCGATCCATCTCAGCTAAAGCTACTCTTTTGCCTTCCAAAGCTGCGGCCACCCGAGCAGCTCTAACCCCTCCAGAGCCACCGCCAATAACAAATAAGTCGTAATCAAAACTCATTAAATTCACTCGATCGGGTAGTTATTTTATGCATTTCTAGAGTTTCGATCATGACCTTCTTTCCAATTCACAGTGACCAGTTCGTTTGAATCAGCCAAAACCACACAGTCACAAATGTTAATAAATAAACCGTTTTCCAATACACCAGGAATTAGATTCAAATCATTTGCGAGAGTTTCTTCGTTAAAAATAGAATTTAAGTGAAGATCTAAAATAAAATTTCCTTCATCTGTAATAAATCGTTTCTCGTTTGAACCACGAAACATTACCTTTGGGGATTTATATCCACTTCTAACTAAATATCGCATAACCTGGGTTTTTGTAGACTCACAGCCATATTGCACCACCTCTACAGGCAAGGGAAATGAACCCAATTTAGAAACTTTTTTTAATGAATCGGCGATTACAATCATTTGGTCAGACGCCGTCGCAACTATTTTTTCACGTAGGTGGGCTCCTCCCCCACCCTTAATTAAGTTAAANTTTGGATTTATCTCATCTGCACCATCTATGGTCACGTCCAGCCAACCAGCTTGATCCAATGTGACAAGCGGGATACCCTCTAATTTAGCTAATTCACTTGTTTTTCTAGAAGTCGGCACCCCCTCAATATCTAAGCCCTCATCGCGAACTTTACGTCCTAAATGCTTTACCAGCCAATATGCTGTACTACCCGTACCAAGGCCAACTTTCATACCAGATTCGACTAGTTCAGCTGCTTTCTCTGCGCAAAGGTATTTTGCCCGATCGGTGGGCGATAACTCCTTAAGCATCCTGTTCCTTTTGTTTGTTTTGCAAAATTGTTAGTTAGAATGTTAGACTAACTTTACTCTATATTGACAATTCATCACCAGTAATAGTCGTTTCTATGACAAAGCTAAAANGTTTTATACATTAGCATAAAAGAAAAATAATATTTGATACAAATCTGTAATAAAAACCAAGANAGAGTAATTTTACCATGAAGAAAAATGACAAAATATTNTTTGTATTTGTAAAAGTATAGGAACTCTTTGATGTTTGTTTCAGTATTTGACATGTTCAAAATCGGGATTGGACCATCGTCTTCACATACTATGGGTCCAATGGTTGCGGCAAATAATTTTCTGGATTTAATGCGTGCCTCACCATTCAATTTTGTTGGCGTGGGATGTCGTTTACATGGCTCATTGGCATTTACCGGTGTCGGCCATGCTACAGACAGAGCTGTTACACTTGGCCTCGCAGGCTTCACCCCAGAAAATTATGATGAATTAAAAGCCAGCGATGCACTAACCCAAATTCATTCATCACATTTTTTAGCCCCAGATGGACTTGGAAAATTGAAATTCAATATTTCAGAAGATCTAATTTTTGATTATGGACCNAGACTGGATGAACATCCAAACGGAATGATTTTATATGGTACGGACTCCCAGGACGACATAATACTTGAGGAAACATATTTTTCTATAGGTGGAGGTTTTGTTCTCACAAAATCAGAAGTCGCTAACAAAGTGCAAAGTGAGGCAAAGACAGCTGTGCCCTATCCGTTTAAATCTGCAGAAGAAATGCTCGAAATGGCGAGAAATTCTGGGAAATCTATAGCAGAAATGAAAAGAGGAAATGAAAAAGCCTTCCAAAGCGACAATCAAATAACAAACCAGCTTTCAAGAATTTGGAACTCGATGAATATGTGCATAGAGCGTGGCCTAAAAAATACTGGGCAGCTTCCAGGCGGCCTAAATGTAAAAAGAAGAGCAAAAGGGATCTATGATGCTTTAATCTCCGAAAGAGGTAAAAATCTAACGCCACCACACACCACTAACGATTGGATGAGTGTCTATGCAATGGCCGTCAACGAAGAAAATGCGGCAGGAGGGCAAGTTGTAACGGCGCCAACAAATGGCGCAGCAGGGGTAGTGCCTTCAGTACTTAGGTATTATCTAGACCACGTTCCTACCAGTTCACAAAAAAAGATTGAGGATTTTCTTTTAACAGCTGCTGCTATTGGTGGGTTGGTTAAATTNAACGCATCCATNAGNGGNGCAGAAGCNGGTTGTCAGGCTGAAGTNGGTTCAGCGAGNGCTATGGCTGCCGCTGGATTTTGTGCAGTCAATGGAGGGACNCCAGAACAAATTGAAAATGCNGCCGAAATAGCATTGGANCATCATTTGGGGATGACGTGTGATCCTGTAAAAGGNCTTGTACAAGTTCCATGCATTGAGCGAAATGGGCTNGGTGCNATAAAAGCAATTTCTGCCGCCAGCCTAGCTTTAAGGGGTGATGGAACTCATATTATTCCACTTGATGCGTGTATAGAAACGATGCGCCAGACTGGTGAAGATATGAGCGAAAGGTATAAAGAAACGTCAATGGGTGGNTTAGCAGTTAATGTGCCCAATTGCTAAAACATGATGATGACATCTAGTTTGGGTCTTAGGAGAGCCCTACGTCTGTATCAAATACGCCAAGTCTCTGAAGATGTTAAAGCTACACAAGTTGCAGCCAAAAATTCTCTTGGAACAATCGTAAGAACAAGTGGTTTGCTCGGGTAAAGTTCAATTTTGTCTCTTGTAGCGTGATTTGATGTTCCAATTGTACTTGAGGGGGAGAATTCTATGCCTTCAGTGTTCCATTTTAAACCAACAGAACCGACAGAACATACCCCCATAGGGTAAAGTGATACACGACACTTATTTACTAGAGTTAATGAAAAGTTTGGAGGAGTTAAAAAAATTAAATCATGGCTTCCAATTAGAACAACCTTTTTGTTAAAATTTTTCACTAATGCGGTTTGAGCCGCCATTTGATGATCCGCTCTATCTCCTAGAAAACCAACTCCAAGAATCAATGGAGCATGTATTCTTTTTAGTGCTTTTTCAAAATCAGTGTCGTCTTGATCACTGATAAAATGGATCAGATCTTCCTGAATTTGAGTTTTCGAATATTCGTCAATACTGTCAAGATCACCAATTACTGCTGCAGGGTTTACTCCATATCTAAGACAGGTATTTGCACCACCATCCGCAGCAATAGCAGTGGATGCAAATTGCATACTTTCGCTAAAATTTTTAGCTGAAACTTCTGCGCCACCTACAAGAGTTATNGGNGCATCNAATAACAAAGNTGGATTNNACATANAATGANTTAAACCTTGATCAGGCTTATTCGCAACCCACTAATTTANACATACGATAANTAAATATAAATTNNGNTNTATTCANTTTNTTCAGGATCTGCNTGCCCTATACCCTTGAATATAAACTTAAAAGGTAAAGCCCANANAATNCCGAGGCTTAGATAAATGATNACCTCAAGCAANATTGAAGGTCGTTCAAAAAATGCTAAAATGTTAATCGCTAAAATAACNTACACTGGCANNCCAACTAGCAATAAAANAAGNGATATGCGCCGTCTATTTTTATAGTTNATATTCATTAATCCTCAAAAGGGTCNCTNACTAGAATTGTATCTTCACGCTCCGGTGANGTNGATAATAGCGCCACNGGGCANTCAATCAACTCTTCAATTCTTCTAACNTATTTAATTGCTCCCGCTGGCAATTNTGCCCAACTCCTTGCTCCNTCCGTAGTTTCNCTCCAACCATCCATTTCTTCATAAANTGGCTCACACNGCGCCTGTTGATCAGCTGCCATTGGTAAATAATCTAGAAATTCGCTNTCTANCTTGTAACCTACGCAGATTTTAATNCGTTCAAACCCATCTAATACATCTAATTTAGTTANAGATATTCCATTTACTCCTGAAGTAGCGCAAGTTTGGCGGACAAGAGCAGCATCAAACCAACCACAGCGTCTNCTACGTCCAGTAGTAGTNCCAAATTCATGTCCGCGTTCNCCAAGCAAGTTACCATNCTCATCATTNAATTCTGTAGGAAAAGGCCCTTCCCCAACTCTNGTGGTNTACGCCTTNACTATTCCCAAAACATAATCGATCCCGCCCGGCCCAAGACCGGAACCAGTCGCGGCCTGTCCAGCAATAACATTCGAAGATGTTACAAATGGATAGGTTCCAAAGTCTATATCAAGTAAAGCTCCTTGCGCACCCTCAAAAAGAATGCGTTGGCCCGACTTTCGCTTATCGTTCAAAATTTTCCATACCGGGGCAGCGTATTCTAAAATAATAGGGGCCACATGNAGAAGTTTCTCTAAAAGGCTATTTTTATCAACTGGTTCTAATTCCATTCCTTTTCGCAAAGTGTTGTGATGCTGAAGAAGCCTATCAATTCGATTAGACAACGTAGCTTCGTCTGCAAGGTCGGAGACCCTCACTGCTCTTCTTCCTACTTTATCTTCGTAAGCTGGTCCAATACCTCGACCAGTGGTACCAATTTTAGCAATTCCAGTTTGCGCCTCTCTTGCCCGGTCTAATTCACCATGCACTGGTAGAATCAAAGGAGTATTTTCTGCTATTTTCAAAGTATCAGAATTTACCGTAACACCCTGAGCTCTAATTATTTCTATCTCGCTCAACAGATGCCATGGATCTAGTACTACTCCGTTACCGATAATTGATAATTTTCCCTCTCGAACAACACCAGATGGGAGCGCGTGCAACTTATATACTTTTTCNTCGACCACCAGCGTATGACCTGCATTGTGTCCACCTTGAAATCTCACAACCACATCCGCCCTCTCACTCAACCAGTCGACAATCTTACCTTTCCCCTCGTCACCCCATTGTGCGCCCACTACAACAACATTCGCCATCGGATAACCTTTCAAGTAAAAAATAGACCGCATCGGTATAACGCCTCGGTACAAGCTGTAAAGCGGTATTACAATTAAACGGAGTATTTTTTAATTTTGATAAAACATTATTACGTGTGGGTAACATAATCACAAAACTATTATAATTGGCTCTTGCGGTATGGTGTAAATTTACCTATTTACCTCCAAAATACCATTAGGTGTAGGATTTATGGAAAATATTGTTTTAACAGTCCACCTTCTATTGGCTTTGGCTTTGGTTGGCGTCGTACTTATCCAAAGGTCCGAAGGCGGTGGATTAGGTATGGGATCTGGCGGTGGCGATGGTGTCATGAGTGGTAGAGCTGCAGCAAGTGCACTGACCAAATTGACTTGGATATTTGCTGTAGCGTTTATAATCACATCAATCTCTTTGACGGTAATTGCTGCAAACAAATCCTCGGAAACGTCAGTGATGGACAGGTTGGGTGTACAATCGAGCAATGAAAAAACGTCTGAACCCTCTATGGATGATTTAGATTCATTATTACCGCCTACGAAAAGCTCATCCGAAAGCCTAGTACCCAGTTCTGATTAGTAATATAATTATTAGCTATTTGTAAATTGTATCAACAGATTGGCAGGCGCGTCTTGCAAGCAGTTACCGAATCCTGTTATACTTAACTCCCGTGATAGTTGTGGTTTTACTGACTTTTGCAGCACTAACAGCGTCAGATAGTAAACCAAAGACCATGGGAGCACTTCGATTATGGCTAGATTTATATTCGTCACAGGCGGAGTAGTTTCTTCTCTTGGCAAAGGGTTAGCTTCGGCTGCACTGGGTGCGCTCTTGCAAGCAAGAGGCTACAGCGTGAGGCTAAGGAAATTAGATCCGTACTTAAACGTCGACCCTGGCACAATGAGCCCATTCGAGCATGGGGAAGTTTTTGTTACAGATGATGGTGCTGAGACAGATCTAGACCTTGGTCACTATGAAAGATTTACTGGAGTTTCTGCAAGGATGACAGACTCAGTATCTTCAGGGCGAATTTACTCTACTGTCTTAGAGAAAGAACGCAAAGGTAATTACCTAGGGAAGACAATTCAGGTTATTCCCCATGTTACTGATGAAATAAAAGAATTCATTAAAATTGGAGAAAATGAAGTCGATTTTATGCTCTGTGAAATAGGTGGCACTGTCGGTGACATTGAGGGCCTACCATTCTTTGAAGCCATCAGGCAATTTTCACAAGATAAGCAAAGAGGGGAATGCATTTTTATGCATTTAACTTTGCTACCATTTGTAAAGGCAAGCGGCGAATTAAAAACTAAACCTACACAGCATAGCGTAAAAGAGTTGCGATCAATTGGTATATCACCAGATATTTTAGTGTGCCGCTCAGAAGGATCAATCCCGCAAAAAGAGCGTGAAAAGCTCGCTCTATTTTGTAATGTTCGTCCCGAAAGTGTTATCTCAGCTGAAGATTTAAATTCTATTTACGAGGCACCGATATCTTATCATAACGAAGGTTTAGACCAAGCAGTTCTTGATGCTTTTAGTATTACACCAGCTCCCAAGCCTGACTTATCCAAGTGGAAAGACGTTAAAGACCGATTAAATAACACAGAAGGACATGTAAACGTCGCTATAGTTGGAAAATACACTCAACTAGAAGATGCATACAAATCTATCGCTGAAGCTCTTACACACGGCGGCATGGCTAATAGACTTGAAGTTAAAATTAAATGGGTAGATGCTGAAATTTTTGAAAAAGAAGATCCTGAAATCCATTTGTCCGGCTTTCACGCCATTTTAGTACCTGGTGGCTTTGGTGAACGTGGGACCGAAGGAAAAATCATGGCTGCTAAATTTGCCCGAGAGCATAAAATTCCGTATCTAGGTATTTGCTTAGGTATGCAAACAGCTGTAATTGAAGCTGCTCGAAATATTGCTGGAATACAAAATGCTGGATCAGAAGAATTCGACCATGAGGCGGGAAAGCGTCGTTTCGAAC
>NYSJ01000060.1 GCA_002682975.1 Paracoccaceae bacterium | reverse complement strand
TATTTTGCCCACTGTAAAACCTGGAATAGTAGCGGGATGTATACTCGTCTTTGTTCCCAGTTTAGGTGCCTTTCTGGCGCCTGACTTATTAGGAGGAGCAAAGAATTTTATGATAGGTTCATTGATAGAGGAGCAATTTAAAGGTGCTGCAGGAAACTGGCCGTTTGGAGCCGCTGCATCCATGATACTATTGTCCCTTGTATTAATTGTCCTGACATTTTATGCGCGCAGCCAAATAAAGGATCAGGTTTGATGGCTTCAAGCTCTCTTGATCTCCGCCACTTTACCGGCTTCAAGTCGCTGACACTTTTGTGCCTTTTTCTGCTATATGCTCCTTTAATTATTGTTATGATTTATTCCTTTAATGATAGTAATTCTATCACTCGATGGAATACGGTTTCGTTGCGATGGTACTATGATTTATTTTATGGAGTAGATGCCCCCAAATTTAAAACTGCAGCAATAAATTCAGTATCCATTGCTATTATGGCAGCAACATCCGCAACGATTATTGCTACAATGGCGGCCACCGCAATGCTGCGTGCTGGAAGGTTTCGAGGCAAATCTGTAAGTTTTGCATTGATAAATTTGCCTTTGATGGTACCCGAAATCGTCACCGCGGTTGCTACATTAATCTTTTTTTCAGCAATCGGATTTACAACAGGGTACCTCACAATCCTAATCGCCCACATTGTATTTTGTATTCCTTTTGCTTATTTGCCAATTGCTGCTCGTATGCAGGGTATTGAGGATGTCTATGAGCAGGCCGCACAAGATCTCTATGCTACACGTTCTCAGGCCTTCCGCCTAGTCCTTTTACCATTGATGGTCCCCGGAATCATGTCAGGATTTTTGCTAGCTTTTATTATTTCGCTAGACGACTTTATAATAACAAACTTTGTAAAGGGGGCAGGTGTAGAAACACTACCTACCGTAATATTTGGTGCTGTTAAGCAAGGTATCAAACCCAATATAATGGCAATTTCCACACTCCTATTGGTGGTATCTGTGGGATTTGTCGCCCTATCCTATTTCGTCGGGCGGATAGGTGAAAAAGCAAACCCGACTACAACAAAAAATGGAGATTAGAATGAAAAACCTAATTAAACTAAGCGTTGCGGCGCTGACCCTCTCAATGGCGGCAAATGTCGCCAGTGCTGACGGCAAACTTTCCATCTACCACTGGTTTGAATATATTCCACAAGAGTTGTTAGATAAATTCTCAGCAGAGCATGATGTCGAAGTCACGATGGACACTTTTGACTCCAATGAGGCAATGCTTGCATCTCTAAAGGCAGGGAAACTTGGTACTTACGATGTAGCTGTTCCTGGCGACTATATGGTAGAAATAATGGCAGGTGACGGTATGCTGGATACTTTTGCAAAGTCTGAACTACCAAATCACGGTAACATTATGGATCAATGGGTTAATGTAGGCTTTGACATGGGGCGCAAGTCGTCGATCCCGTATCAATGGGGTTCCACGAGCTTTTCTGTCAACCGTGATGACTACAAAGGGGACATCAATACTCTTGCTATAGTTTTTGATCCACCTACTGAATTACAGGGCAAAATCAATGTGTTAGATAGCCAAGGTGAACTTTTAGCTCTTGCCTCTATGTACCTTGGAATTCCGCAATGTACCAGTGATCGAGATCAGCTTAAGGCGCTGAATGAACTTCTACAGAATGCTAAACCTCATTGGGCGAGTTTTGGTTCTGATATAGCGAAAGACGTGCTCGTTTCCGGCGATGCGTCAGTTGGTATGATTTGGTCTGGTTTCGGCGCCAAAGCTCGAGAAGAGGGCGCTAATATAGAATACGCATTTCCAAAAGAAGGGTATGTTGTTTGGATGGACAACGTTGTCTTACTTAAGGATGCCCCAAATCGCGACAACGCACTTAAGTTTATGAACTTTCTATTGGAGCCAGAGAACGCAGCTGCTGTAACTAACTATGCTGCGTACACCGCTGGCGTTAAAGGCACGGAGCCTCACCTCTCTGACGCAGTAGCAAACTCACCTGAATCAAATCCGCCAGCGTCACCTGTAGGTGAATTTGTGCAAGCGTGTTCTCAGGAAGTTCAAACGGTCTATGACACTATTTGGACCAATTTGAAGAAGTAAATAATTGTAACGTCTTCTTAGAAAGGAGGAGCTATGATTGTTGCAGCATACCAAGGCTTCTCGCCTGAGGGGAACATAAAAAGCGCCTTGGCCACAGTTGATGATACACTGGCCAAGGCGGCTAACAAAAATGTAGAAATGGTCGTATTTCCAGAGTTATATTTTCCTGGTTATAATCAAATGAAAAGTCATAAGAATGTAGCCCAAGAGCAAGGGGGCAGTTGGGAAAATCAGTTTGCTGCTCTGGCGAAAAAGAATCGGTGTGGTCTAACAATTGGTTGGGCTGAGCGGGAAGGTGAAAGAATCTACAATAGTGCTTCTGCATTTGACCAAACCGGAAAAAAGTTAGCCCATTTTCGAAAAATCCAACTCTGGGGTCCGACAGAGCAAGCAATATTTGAATTTGGGGATCGTTACGTAACCTTTATATTAGACGGGATAAAAATTGGACTGCTGATTTGTTATGACGTCGAATTTCCCCAACACGTTCGAGCACTTGCCCAAATGGGGGTTAAGCTTATTTTAATCCCGACGGCTAATCCGGAAAAATTTTCCGTTGTATGTAATACGCTTGTACCTGCCCGAGCCTCAGAATGTGCTCTGACAATTGTATATGCAAATTATTGCGGTAGCGATAATGATCTATCATTTTGTGGCCAATCAACCATTGTTGGTCCCGATGCCAAGCCGCTTGCATCTGCTTCTCATGATACAGAAAATCTGATCATTGCCGACCTTACTTCCATCAATGGTATCAACACATCTCTGCTATCAACGCAACTCGCTGACTTTAGAAAGGTTTAATCAAATGACATTAGACATTCCAACCACTACTGATGATATTCTTACCTCCGACACCCATTTGATCCAATCCTTCGCGGATCTGAATGCGCTTAAGCAAAACGATGCGCGAACTGTGATAGTTGGCGCCGAAGGTGCATATGTCACTGACAGTGATGGTAACAAACTGATTGACGGTATTGGTGGTCTTTGGTGCGTAAACGCGGGGCATCGCAGAAAAGAAATTATCAACGCAATTGCCGAACAGTTGAATACTCTCGATTATTACTCGACTTTCTATAATTTTACGCATCCAACTGCAGCTACGTTGGCAGCAAAAGTCGCATCACTTGCACCGGGTCACTTAAACTCTGTCCATTTTGGAAACTCTGGCTCCGTGGCTAACGATAGCGCAATCCGAATGCTTCACCATTATTATAATCGATTGGGTAAACCGAATAAAAAACTCGTTCTCAGTAGAGAGGGCGCATACCACGGGTCTACTCACCTAGCAATGGCTATGACGACACCAGCCTATTCGGATGGGTGGGACACGGCTGATGGNTTGGTGCATCATCTTAAATGTCCACATTTTTGGCGTTATGGCGATGGTATGACAGAGGAAGCGTATCTGGATTTTCTACTCGAAGATGCAAAATCTAGTATCGAGACCCTGGGTAGCGAAAACATTGCTTGTTTTATTGCTGAGCCGATACAAGGTGCTGGTGGCCTTATAGTCCCACCGGAAGGCTATCACACCAAAATGGGTGAACTTTGCAAGGTGTATGATATCAAATATGTTACTGACGAGGTTGTGACTGCTTTTGGTCGTTTAGGCCATTTCTTTGCCTCAAAAGATGTCTTTGGGGTGCAGCCCGATATTATAACAACNGCCAAAGGCCTTACGTCTGGCTATCAGCCGCTATCTGCCACGATTATAAGCGACGAAATTCATGAGGTGATTTCTGGTGAAGGNGCCATGTTTCTGCATGGTATGACCTATTCAGGCCACCCTGCCGCGTCGGCCGCTGCGTTAGCGAATATTGCATTGATGGAGGAAGAGGGTATTCCGGAGCGAGTACAAGTTACGGGTAAACGTTTCGAGAAAAACCTTCATAAGTTGGCAGGTTTGGAATTGGTNGGTGAAGTCCGTGGTAGTCATTTCATGATGGGTATTGAATTTGTAAAAGACAAAGATACGAAATCTCCCTTCGAACCGGAAGACAAAATTGGTTTAAAAATTGCGCGTGCGGCCCAGCGACGTGGTTTGATTGTGAGGCCTTTGGGCAATATAGCCATTCTATCACCTACATTGATTATGGACGAAGACATGATCGATGATGTCGCAGCCATCATGAGTGATGCCATCATAGAAGTTCAAAGTGAGCTGTGACAATAACAGGGACTGACCAAGTGTTACATGAAAAAACGGATGTAGTTGTTGTTGGTGGAGGTCAAGCAGGTATTGCTGCAAGCGAACACCTCACAAAAATTGATATGAAACATATCGTTCTAGAAAGGGCAAGAACTGCAGAACATTGGAGAACGATGCGGTGGGACTCTCTTGTTGCAAACGGTCCAGCATGGCATGATCGTTTTCCGAATATGGAGTTTAAAGATCGGCATCAAGACGCCTTTGTTCCAAAGGAAGAAGTAGCTGATTATCTTGTTGATTATGCGAAAATGTTTAATGCGCCAATCCGTGAAGGGATCGATGTTCGAGCCGTAACACGTAAGGCCAATAGCGCTGGATTTTTGGTAAACACTTCAGAAGGAGTGATTGAAACATCTTATGTGATTTCTGCCACTGGGGCATTTCAGAAACCAATGGTGCCAGCAATTGTTCCAGATATAGCTGGGATAAAACAAATACATTCGACGGCTTATCGCAATTCGTCAGAGTTACCAAGCGGCAACGTTCTTATCGTTGGCGCTGGGTCGTCCGGTGCCCAGATTTCTATGGATTTGATGAAAACGAGCCGAAAGATCTTCTTGTCAGTAGGAGCTCATGATCGGCCACCACGCCGATATCGTAACCGTGATTTCTGCTGGTGGCTGGGTGTCCTCAATCTATGGGATGCTGAGGCAAACCCGTCGTCAACTCATACCACAATTGCGGTTTCTGGTGCCGATGGTGGCTCAACGGTTGACTTCAGGAAGTTGGCAAATCAAGGATTGACACTTTTGGGTCTTACGGAGGCGTTCCAGGATGGTGTCCTCACCTTTGCAAATAATCTTAGTGAAAATATTCGGGAGGGAGACAAAAACTATCTTTCGATTCTTGATCTTGCTGACGCTTATGCAGAAAAGAATGGATTGGATTTACCACTTGATCTCGAAGCACGCAAAATTGGTCCAGACCCACAATGCATCGCGAGCCCCATACGCTCTGTTGACCTTCGTGTGGAAAATATCAGCACGATTATCTGGGCAACTGGATTTTCAAACGACTATTCTTGGCTCCAAGTTGATGCTTTTGAGGCGACCAATGCTCCTTCGCACAAAAGGGGTATTTCTAGTGAACCGGGCGTCTATTTCTTGGGTCTACCTTGGCAATCACGTCGTGGATCATCTTTTATTTGGGGGGTTTGGCACGATGCTAAATTTATTGTCGACCACATCCAGAAACAACAGGGGTATCTTGCCTATCAGGGCAGTGCAGAGCGCCTACCAGTCGAGTGGAGCAAAAAATGACACATATTCGAATTCGTAAATTTAACACCGCACAGAGCTATCCTGAGCAAAATCTAGATAACGACCTTTGCCAAGCGGTAGTTGCCCGAGGCGCAACTGTTTTCCTTCGTGGCCAATGCCCACAAGATCTAGATACAGCAGAAAATATTGACAGCCATGATCCAGTTAAACAAACTCATAAAGTGATGCAAAATATCCAGCAGTTAATAGGCGAAGCTGGAGGAAAGATGGAAGACTTGTGCAAAGTGGTCGTTTACATCACAGATACCCAAAACCGTGAAGCCGTGTATAAAACTATGGGTAAATATTTAAAAGGTATATACCCAGTTTCCACGGGCCTTTGTGTGACAGCTTTGGCACGCCCGGAGTGGCTTGTCGAAATAGACGCAACTTTTGTCATTCCAGATTAAAAAAAGGGACTTTGATGACTTTTTCTATCGTAGCAAAATGTGCTG
>NYSJ01000059.1 GCA_002682975.1 Paracoccaceae bacterium | reverse complement strand
AATTGTTTTCTATTTTTTGGGTGGGTTGCCTTTTAAATTACCTTAAGATATCGGGTTCAAATGTCTACAAACCAATCCAAATCAATCAATATTGATAAAGAAGTTGTTCGCCGAAGAACTTTTGCTATCATTTCCCATCCCGATGCAGGTAAAACGACACTTACTGAAAAGTTTCTTTTATATGGAGGAGCTATTCAATTAGCAGGGCAAGTTAGAGCAAAAGGAGAAGCACGGCGAACTCGGTCTGACTTTATGCAAATGGAGAAAGATAGAGGAATTTCTGTATCGGCATCTGCAATGTCTTTTGATTTTAACAGCTATCGATTTAATTTAGTAGATACTCCTGGACATAGTGATTTTTCAGAAGATACCTACAGAACACTAACGGCAGTGGACTCCGCCATTATGGTAATTGATGGTGCAAAAGGCGTCGAAAGCCAAACCCAAAAACTATTTGAAGTCTGCCGATTACGTGATTTACCCATTTTTACCTTTTGCAACAAAATGGACCGCGAAAGCCGCGACACATTTGAAATTATAGATGAAATTCAGGAAAGCCTAGCAATTGATGTGACCCCAGTCAGTTGGCCCATTGGTACTGGTTCAGATTTCATAGGATGTTACGATCTTATCCATGACCGACTGGAGTTAATGGATAGAGTTGATAAAAATCGCGTAGGTGAAAGTATCAAAATTAAAGGACTTAAAGATCCAGAGATAGATAAACACATCCCCACCAAGCTGAAAAGAAAGTTAGTAGAAGAAGTAGAAATAGCAAAAGAGCTACTACCTCCTCTCAACCCAAAATCATTATTGGAAGGGCATCTCACGCCCATTTGGTTTGGGTCCGCGATGAATAGTTTTGGTGTACAAGAATTAATGAAAGGGATAGCTAACTTTGGACCGTCTCCACAAATGCAATCAGCAGTACCAAGGTCAATAAAACCTTTAGAAAAGGAAGTATCCGGGTTTGTATTTAAGGTACAGGCTAATATGGATCCAAAGCACCGTGATCGAGTGGCTTTTGTACGTCTTGCGTCTGGGCATTTTAAGCGAGGAATGAAACTTACACATGTGCGATCAAAAAAGGTTATGACTGCATCAAATCCTGTACTTTTTCTAGCTTCGGATAGATCGCTAGCAGAGGAGGCGTGGGCGGGTGACATTATTGGAATTCCTAACCATGGGCAATTAAGAATAGGTGATACTCTTACTGAAGGCGAATTATTACAGGTCAAGGGAATTCCTTCTTTTGCTCCTGAAGTTTTGCAAAATTGTTTGTCGCTTGATCCAATGAAAAGTAAACACCTTGAAAAAGCACTTTTTCAATTTGCCGAAGAAGGCGCTGCTAAAATATTTAAACCAACTTTCGGATCTGGGTACATAGTGGGTGTAGTTGGTCCATTGCAATTTGAAGTACTGGAAAGCAGGATTAAGTTGGAATATGGCTTACCTGTGCGCTTTGAAGCAAGTCAATTTAAGTCAGCGTGTTGGATATCTGGCGAAAAGCAAGAAGTAGATAAGCTTAATTCAGAAAATAAACAGCATATGGCGTTAGACAGCGACGGTGATCATGTATTTCTTTCTCGGCTGCAATGGGATTTTGACAGGCTTGCCCGAGACTATCCCACCATTACAATATCAAAAACGAAAGAACTCGCCCTCTTAAATTAGCNTGTAATTAAGCACTGCGATTGACCTTAGCTTTTTTTTTGGATATTACCCCGGNATATAAATATGTAAAGAACTAGAGGTATTGAAAATATTTATTTGCAATCAGCCCCATAGATGTAATTGAAATATATTTATGGCGATATTCTCAGATCTAAAGTTAAACCCAAAAATCTTAAATGCGATCCAAGACGTTGGGTACAAGCAGCCAACACCTATACAGTTACAGGCTATTCCTGCGGCACTTGAAGGCAGAGATGTGTTGGGGATTGCCCAAACAGGGACCGGTAAAACCGCAAGTTTCACTTTGCCGATGATACATTTACTAGCTCGAGGACGAGCTAGAGCTCGCATGCCTAGGTCACTNGTTCTTTGCCCAACCAGAGAGTTAGCGGCACAGGTAGCCGAAAACTTTGAACTATACTCAAAAAATTTAAAGCTTACTAAAGCATTGCTCATCGGTGGAGTGTCCTTCAAAGANCAAGATCAATTAATTGACAAGGGNGTGGATGTATTAATTGCAACTCCCGGACGTCTTCTAGATCATTTTGAACGTGGTAAATTACTGCTCACTGGCGTTCAAATTATGGTCGTTGATGAGGCCGATAGAATGCTCGATATGGGCTTCATTCCAGATATTGAACGTATCTTCAATCTTACCCCCTTCACTCGTCAAACACTATTTTTCTCTGCAACAATGGCCACGGAAATAGAAAGGTTAACCAACACTTTTTTATCAGCTCCTTTACGCTTAGAAATTGCTCGACAAGCATCTGCCTCCGAAAACATCAAACAAAGCGTGATACTCTTCAAAGCAACACGAAAAGACCGAGAGGGCACTGAGAAACGTAAAATTCTGAGAGATTTGATACTAAAAGAAGGTAAAGATTGCAAAAATGCAATTATATTTTGTAATCGTAAAACTGACGTAGATATTTGTGCAAAGTCATTAAAAAAATATGGCTTCAATGCCGCACCAATTCACGGAGATTTAGATCAAAAAAATAGAATGAATACTCTTGATGATTTTAGAACCGGATCNCTGCAGTTTCTTGTAGCTTCCGATGTTGCTGCTCGCGGATTGGACATTCCAAGTGTCAGCCATGTTTATAATTTTGATGTTCCAACAAATGCAGAAGATTATGTTCATCGAATTGGTAGGACTGGACGAGCAGGTCGTAATGGAAAAGCTCTTATGATTTCAACACCTCGAGACGAAAAAAATTTTAAGGCTATTGAAAAGTTAATTCAGCTAGAAATTCCTTTAATTGATAATTTTTCTTTTGATACAAAAACGAGTAACGAAGAAAAAACACCTGAAAATAAAATTAAAAACACCTCCCGAAGCAGACCACCAAAGAAAGCCGTTAACACAAGTATTGAGCCACCAGAATCAGAACCAAAAAATCGAAACAACTCGTCCAATTCGTCAGAAAACAAAAATGAATTTGGGCTACCTATTTTTATTACAAAGAGTTTTGTGGAAAGACAAACGCATTAAAATAAACCCATCAGTACAAAATTGAATTTTATCTAGCTGTAATTAGGACCTCCTTNTAGGCTAACCGACTAATTATAACAGAAATTTCAGGCTTTTTCCCAATTTCGGATTTACAGGTTTGCCTAGCGCCCCTTTTAAGCACNTCTTCTAATTTGTCATTGTTCAAAATAACATCTGGGTCAACTCTACCAATCAGTTGCCCCAAATCCTCTTCCAGACAATCAATCAAGGGAGCATTTGAGTTTGTTACAAGCGGCAAACCTTTTGTTTCACACCAAGGGTCTCCAATAAGATCATCTTTTTCATCAAGGAGAATGGTCACAATAACCAAACCATTCAAAGCCATACGTATACGGTCTCTGACTACACCCTCCGTCGAAGTAACTTTAGAACTTCCATCAAGATATAGCCTACCAAGCTCTATTTTTTCTAAGATCTTAGGCTTATTAGAAGATAAACTTAAAAGATTTCCATTGGGACAAACAATTGATGCAATCCCCTTCTCTGACGCTAACTTGGAATGCTCTCGTAGGTGCCGGTGTTCTCCATGCATTGGTATAAGAAATTGTGGTTGAATAATTTTATGCATTTGCTCTAGGTCAGGGCGGTTTGCATGACCAGAAACATGATAAAGACCAGTGTCATCCTCGACAACGTCGACACCCATCTCTGAAAATTGATTAATTATTCTAGATACACCTTTTTCATTACCGGGTATTGTCTTTGACGAAAAGATAAACAGATCACCCTCCTGCAATGAAAAACCTCTNTACTTTCCATTTGCTAACTGGGCGGTAGCGGCCCTGCGCTCTCCCTGAGATCCAGTTGCCAAGATTAATAAATTTTGTCTTGGAACATTCAGAGCATCTTCTGGGCTTATNAGAGGAGGGAAATCACTCAAAACACCTGACTCNACCGACGCGTCTATCATTCTTCTCATAGCCCGCCCAAGCAGGCAGACCGAGCGACCAGATTTTATGCCCGCTTCTGCTAATGTCTTCAATCTAGCAACATTTGATCCAAAAGTTGTTGCCACAACAAGCTTTTCAGCACTTTCTATAAGTTCCTGTATGGATGAACTAATTGATGCTTCTGACCGCCCTTTCTGTTTTGAAAAAACATTAGTACTATCGCAAATAAGCGCCTTTACACCACCCTTGGCAATATCCCGCCAAACTTCTTTATTAAACGGCTCACCAACGCCAGGGGTTTCGTCAATTTTGAAGTCACCTGTGTGCACAAGGCGACCGACNGGGGTGTCTATAACAATACTGCTGCTCTCTGGTATTGAATGTGAGATGGGCACAAATCCGACTTTAAATGGCCCTAAGTTCAATGTTTTAGGCCATTGTTCTACTGTGTTAACAGAGCTTTCAGAGGAATAGGCATCATTCATTTTTAATCGCGCTATATGNGCGGTAAAAGCTCTACAATATACAGGTNCACGCANGTCNTCCCACAAATGCCCGATTGCACCAATATGGTCTTCATGCGCATGTGTGATCAAAATCCCCTCAAGCCTATCCCGCCGTTTCATTATCCATGATAAATCTGGGAGAATTAAATCTACGCCAGGGGTAGTCTCCATATCAGGAAAAGAAACGCCAAGATCGACAATAATGAAACGCTCTTTATCGGGCGGACCAAAACCATATATATATGAATTTAGTCCAATTTCACCCGCTCCACCAAGCGGCATATAAATTAAGTGATCTGCGCTCATTTGATTGCTAAATTCTCATTGTGTTCAAAGATCAAACGCAAGCCATGCATTGTTAGATCATCTTTCCACTCATCGAATACCTTTTCTGCTGATTGTAATAGAGGCCCTAGCCCTCCTGTAGAAATTATTCTCATTTCCGATCCATGTTCNGTAATAATNCGCNGACAAATTTCCTTTACCAANCCAATGTATCCCCAAAAAACACCTGACTGCATGCACATTACTGTATTAGTCCCTATAACTTTTTCTGGTCTTGCAATATCTACGTGTGGAAGAGCTGCGGCTTCCTGATGTAAAGCCTCTAAAGACAGATTTACGCCCGGAGCTATCACACCACCAATATAAGCTCCATCGTGATCAACTACATCAAATGTTGTAGCAGTACCGAAATCCACAATTATCAAATTTCCACCAAATAAATCGTAACCAGCTACAGTATTAACCAACCTATCAGACCCTACTCCCGCGCCACTATCGACCCTCACATCCAGTGGGATATCGCAGTCTGACTTTCCCACGACCATCGCTCTGGTGCCAAAATAACGATCAGCTAATACCCTTAAATTGAAAACTACTCGGGGAACAGTAGAAGAAATTATAACATTTCGAATTTCAGCGTTTACTTTATTCAGGTTCATAAGAGATAACAGCCAAACATAATATTGGTCAGCTGTTCGCTGATGCTCAGTAGCCGTTCGCCAGGTTGCAATAAATTCGTCGCCGTTCCAAATNGAAAAAACNGTATTCGTGTTACCACAATCAATTGCTAAAAGCATTATATACCTTTCTATTCAAAATATACATCCGCTGCCGCTATAGAACGTGTAGCCCCACCTGTTTTTAAAATCAAATGCCCATCGAGATTAATATCAAGAAACTGACCATTTATTATCTCATTTGCTGTTTTTACTACAATATTGTCACCCAGCTTGTGAATGCGGNTTAGCAAAAGAACTCTCAAATCCGAGAAACCCCTTANTTGTAAAGTGGCCTCATAATTTGTAAAATTAAACGCCAATTTATTTAATAACTCGATGGGATCTACAGTAATGCCCGTTTCAGCTAGCACGGATGTAGGACAGTAAGCGCTTTCTTCTAGTTCTGAAGTCCTTGGGTGTGAAATTAAGTTCACCCCAAAACCAATCGATAAGGCGATTTTATTTTTACTAACAGCTATCGTCTCAAGCAAGATACCAGCAACTTTTTTTCCATTCAACAATATATCATTTGGCCATTTGATTGATATATCAGCATTGCTGTTTCCAAAATGCTCCAAAGTGTCATAGAGCGATAGGGCAGCAGTAAAAGAGCTTAATGAAAATTTGTCTATGCTAGTCTTTGGAAAAATCACACAGGTGCACGCGAAGTTTCCTAAGGGATCAATCCAGGCCCTGCCCCGCCGACCTTTCCCTGCAGTTTGCAAATGAGCAAATATCCATGATNTATTAGACAGGCTGGATACTCGCCNGCGAGCTTCCAACATAGTGCTNTCAACTTTGTTTAACACAATGATATCGTAAGAGATTTTTATTCCTAATTCGCTAAAGAACTGGCTGCTAAACCTGCGGCAGCTTCTATTCCAAAAAGGTTAATAATTCCAACCACCATTACAACTGCTGCCGTTGCAGCAAAACCTGACAATATTGGTGATTTCATAACATCCAAAGAGTCATCTTGATTCTCACCAAAGTACATTAAATAAATAAGCCTCAGGTAATAATAAGCTCCAATAACTGACGCCAAAACACCCAAAACCGCCAGCCAGATCAACCCTGCATCGTAAGCTGCCCTCAAAACATAAAGTTTGCCAAAAAAACCAACCAATGGTGGCACGCCAGCCAGGCTAAAAAGGAGTACTAGCATTGCTAAAGCCCTTCCAGGCTGTTTTAAACCAAGCTGATTTAAAGAATAAATATCGGTCACTGGCTGCCCATCTTTTTCCATTGACAAAATAAAAGCAAATGTACCGACGTTCATCGTAACATATATCGCCATGTACACCAACATAGCTTGGAGACCGAATACCGTACCCGATGCAAGTCCTATCANGGCGTATCCCATGTGCGCAATAGACGAGTAAGCCATTAACCGCTTGATATTTGTCTGTCCAATTGCAGCAATTGCCCCTACAAACATTGACAAAACAGACATCAACGCCACGATCTGTTGCCACTCGGCAATCATGACAAAAAATGCATCGTGTACAACTCTTGCAAAAAGAGCCATTGCAGCAATTTTTGGTGCAGTGGAGAGAAATGCTGTAATTGGAGTTGGGGCACCCTCATAAACATCCGGTGTCCACATATGAAATGGTACCGCTGAAATTTTAAAAGCAAGACCTGCAACTACTAAAATCATTCCAAACATGAAGCCAAGGCTGTGACTGCTGCTATCTAAAGAAGTAATAATAGACTGAAAATTAGTTGATCCTGAATAACCGTATACGAGAGAAGCTCCATACAGCAATAGACCAGAAGATAGAGCTCCCAATACAAAATATTTCATGCCAGCCTCAGTAGACTTTAGGCTTTCTCGCCGCATCGAAGCGACAACGTAAAGAGCCAACGACTGCAATTCTAAACCCAAATATAATATCATTAAATCGTTAGCGGACACCATAAACATCATTCCGACTACCGAAAAAACAATTAAAATAGGATATTCAAAACGTCCTAAATTATGTCTTAACATATATCCTAAGCTCATAACGAGTACTGCCGCAGAAGAAAGTAAAACAAGTGCCTTTGCATATCTAGAAAATGCATCATCAATAAACATTTTATTAAATGCGGTCTCACTCGGAGACCCATCGAAAAACATCCAAATTCCAATGATAACCATAAGACCTGCAGTCACAAACGTAATATTTGCAGTTCTTTTATCCTGACCACTGTAAACACCAATCAGCAAAGCAATCATAGCGAAAACAGATAGTATTATCTCTGGCAAAATTGAATTTAGATCATTATTGATCATATTAAATATTGCTCCCTCACTGCGCTGCAATCATTATATTGCCGCTTACTCCAGCAACCGAAACAGCCGTATTATATTTCTCTACAAGCGTTTGTACCGACGGACCTATCAAGTCAAGAGCTAGAACGGGGTATACTCCTAATATCAATGTCATTACTATCAGAGGAGTGAACACCGCTCTCTCTCGAATAGACATATCCTGAATAGTACGCAGTGCTTCCTTAATTAAATCCCCCATCATTACGCGGCGATAAAGCCAAAGCGCATAAGCGGCTGACAACACAACACCAGAAGTAGCCACTAGTGCCACCCAAGTGTTAACCTTAAAAATACCTACTAGCGTAAGAAATTCTCCCACAAATCCTGAGGTCCCAGGGAGACCAACGTTAGCCATTGTAAAAAACATGAAAACAAGTGCATAAGCAGGCATTCGGTTCACTAAGCCGCCATAAGCATCTATCTCACGGGTATGCATTCTATCATATATGACGCCGACACAAAGAAACAGCGCTCCCGAGATAAATCCATGACTGAGCATCTGAAAAATAGCGCCGTCGATACCTTGGCGATTAGCAGCAAAAATTCCGATAGTAACATAACCCATATGGGC
>NYSJ01000058.1 GCA_002682975.1 Paracoccaceae bacterium | reverse complement strand
CTCCTTCGCTGCTGACATCTTCTCTGCCAAAACCTGCTTCACACACTTCTGCTCCTCGATGAGGAACGCACGCACAATGCGCATGCGAACGCATTTGCCACACCTTGAACCTCCATACGCGCGTTTGACTGAGCGCCTGCGCTTCTTCAATCTTTTGTATTCAACGGGCCGCAATGCGGGAATAGCATTGAGGCGCTTCTTGCAATCGCCGCAATGAGGCCCCTTTGCCCTCTTCTTGACAACACGGGCAACCAGCCTGTGACCTGGAGTACGTATGGGGCGAATCCTGTTGGACTTGGTATTGTAATGATTATGGCGGCGGTAGACAAGGCGCTCAACCATTGCACCCTTTGGGGTTATCACCTCTCCTGTTTCAAGATTACAAATATCTTCAGCAGCAATTCGTCCTAGAACACGCTCTGATAGTGTGGCGACAACTTCCCCATCATTTACTGCCGGTTCTGCGGTAATCGAGTTTTCTGTTCCACAATCCTGCATGCGAACAATACAATCCTGTGCAACGTCCACTAAACGTCGAGTTAGGTAACCAGAGTTAGCCGTTTTTAAAGCGGTATCTGACAAGCCTTTTCTAGCTCCGTGAGTCGAGTTAAAATACTCTAGAACGGTAAGCCCCTCTTTAAAATTTGAAATGATCGGGGTCTCGATAATATCACCATTTGGTTTGGCCATGAGGCCACGCATTCCACCCAATTGCTTCATTTGAGTAACTGAGCCTCTAGCGCCAGAATGTGCCATCATGTAAACTGAGTTTGGCTCGGCTTCCGCTCCACCCTCGTCACGAGAACCAGAGGAAATTGTTCCCATCATAGCATCAGTAACTTTATCATTACATTTTGACCAAGCATCCACCACTTTATTATACTTTTCACCCTGAGTGATCAGGCCATCCATGTACTGCTGCTCAAAGTCTTTGACCTGACTTCTAGTCTCATCAACTAGACCCCACTTATCGTCCGGAACAACCATGTCATCTTTACCGAAAGAGATACCAGCCTTGAAAGCCTCCTTGAAACCCATGCCCATGATCTGGTCACAAAAAATTACTGACTCTTTTTGACCACAATACCTGTACACGGTATCGATGACGCTCTGTACATCTTTCTTTCGCAAGAGCTTGTTTACTAGATCAAACGGAGCTTTTGCATTTTTCGGAAGCAGTGAGCCTATCCTTACACGACCTGGAGTAGTTTCAACCCGACTGAATACTTCGTTCCCTTCTTCATCAATTTGACCTATTCTAGCATGTATCTTAGCATGAAGATGGACTGTTCCTGTATCTAGAGCGTACTGCACTTCCTCTTGTGAACTGAAAGACATTCCTTCGCCTTTCATACCCTCACGCATGATGGTTGTGTAATAAAGTCCGAGGATCATATCTTGGGACGGAACTATTATGGGAGCCCCATTAGCTGGCGACAAAACGTTATTCGTGGACATCATTAAAACTCTAGCTTCTAACTGTGCCTCGAGGCTCAACGGCACATGAACGGCCATTTGATCACCATCAAAGTCAGCATTAAAAGCCGCACATACAAGAGGATGGAGCTGAATAGCCTTGCCCTCTATTAGAACAGGCTCGAATGCTTGAATACCCAGCCTATGNAGCGTAGGCGCCCTATTAAGCATAACTGGATGTTCCCGAATTACTTCGTCTAAGATATCCCAAACCTCAGGCCGTTCTTTTTCAACTAACTTTTTNGCTTGCTTNACNGTTGAAGAAAGCCCCTTAGCNTCAAGCCTAGAATAAATAAATGGCTTNAAGAGTTCCAGNGCCATTTTCTTTGGGAGCCCNCATTGATGTAATTTCAATTCCGGACCCGTAACAATNACTGACCGNCCCGAGAAATCGACGCGCTTTCCTAAAAGGTTTTGCCTAAAACGGCCCTGCTTACCTTTAAGCATATCCGATAAAGATTTTAGTGGACGCTTGTTAGTGCCAGTAATTACACGGCCCCTCCGACCGTTATCGAAAAGAGCATCAACAGACTCCTGCAGCATCCGTTTTTCATTCCGGACGATAATATCTGGCGCTCTCAATTCAATCAAACGCTTTAAGCGATTGTTCCTATTTATTACCCTGCGATAAAGATCGTTAAGATCCGATGTGGCAAAGCGACCACCATCTAGTGGCACTAAAGGCCTTAACTCGGGCGGGATAACCGGCACAACGGTCAGAATCATCCACTCTGGACGATTTCCAGACTCAAGAAAGCTTTCTACAACCTTNAGACGTTTAATAATTTTCTTCGGNTTTAATTCTCCCGTTGCCACTTTTAATTCTTCTCTTAAGCGATCAGCCTCGGCCTCTAGGTCTATTACTGCAAGCATCTCACGAATAGCCTCAGCCCCNACGTTTGCTGTAAATGCATCCATGCCATACGTATCTTGAGCGTCCATAAATTCTTCTTCTGAGAGCATTTGTCCGTATGATAGGTCTGTTAGGCCNGGCTCTATAACGACATAATTTTCAAAATAGAGAACGCGCTCGAGATCTCGTAGCGTCATATCCAGCATCAAACCGATCCGAGACGGAAGAGATTTCAAAAACCAGATGTGCGCCACAGGTGACGCCAATTCGATATGTCCCATTCTTTCACGCCGAACCTTCTGCAAAGTGACTTCGACGCCACATTTTTCGCAGACAACACCCCGATATTTCATTCGCTTATATTTGCCACAAAGACACTCATAGTCCTTGGTTGGACCAAATATTCGAGCACAGAACAGCCCGTCACGTTCTGGTTTGAATGTACGATAGTTTATNGTCTCTGGCTTTTTAATTTCTCCGTATGACCAGGAGAGAATTCTCTCNGGCGAAGCTAAAGACACTTTGATTTCGTCAAAAACCTTGGGAGAAGCCAGGGGATTAAAAGGGTTGTTAGTAAGTTCTTGGTTCATTTTTTTACCTCGATTTATGCAATAGGATTATTTGAAATAAAGCTCAGTTGCTTTAATCGTCCTCCTTTGCATCAAGAAGTTCCATATTTAGCCCCAATCCACGAACCTCTTTAACTAAAACGTTAAATGACTCTGGAACGCCAGCNTCAAAATTATCTTCACCTTTAACTATGGATTCGTAAACTTTCGTTCTTCCAGCCACATCATCGGATTTTACAGTCAACATTTCCTGCAAGGTATAAGCAGCTCCATAAGCCTCAAGCGCCCAAACTTCCATTTCCCCAAAGCGCTGGCCACCAAATTGTGCTTTACCACCCAAAGGTTGCTGTGTAACCAAAGAATAAGGACCAGTTGAACGTGCATGAATTTTGTCGTCCACAAGGTGATGAAGCTTGAGAAGATACTTGATGCCAACAGTTATAGGCCTACTAAATTGTTCACCGGTTCGCCCATCATAAAGAATAGATTGTCCAGACTGGTCGAATCCTGCTCTCTGCAAAGCGTCATCAACGTCACCCTCCTTGGCACCGTCAAAAACTGGAGTTGCAATGGGAACACCCCGAACAACATTTCCGGCCGCCTCTAATAATAACTCGTCATCAATATTTTTTAAGCCCTCTTCGTATACATCTTGGCCATAAGCTATNCGCATGGCCTCCTTTACTGGAGTCAAGTCACCTGATCTACGATAATCCTGCAGTGCGTCATCGATTTGCAAACCAAGTCCTCTGGCGGCCCACCCCATGTGAGTCTCAAGAATCTGACCCACATTCATGCGAGAAGGAACGCCAAGTGGATTTAAGCAAAAGTCAACGGGAGTCCCATCTTCAAGAAAAGGCATATCCTCCATGGGAACAACTTTGGATATCACGCCCTTATTGCCATGTCGCCCAGCCATTTTGTCACCAGGCTGCAGCTTGCGTTTTACTGCTATGAAAACCTTTACCATTTTCATAACTCCTGGAGGTAAATCATCTCCACGACGAACTTTCTCGACCTTATCGTCAAAACGAGCATCTAGCGCACGCTTTTGAGCATCATATTGTTCATTCAATGCCTCAATAATTTGAGCATCTTTTTCCTCTGAAACAGCAAGTTGCCACCACTGACCTTTAGTCAATGAGGCAAGTAACTCGTCGTCTATTTGAGAGTTTGGTTTTACCCCTTTAGGACCTTTAACGACAGCTTTACCGAGCAATGTAGTCTTAAGCCTCGCGTAAATATTTCGGTCCAAAATTACTAATTCGTCATCACGGTCTCTAGCTAAACGCTCCACTTCTTCGCGCTCAATCTGCAGTGCTCTCTCATCTTTTTCGACACCATGCCTATTAAAAACCCGCACCTCTACTACTGTGCCATAATCACCGGGCTTAACTCTTAGCGAGGTATCCCTCACATCAGAAGCTTTCTCCCCGAAAATTGCCCTAAGCAATTTCTCTTCTGGAGTCATGGGGCTCTCACCTTTGGGAGTTATTTTTCCAACTAATATGTCACCAGGCTCAACGTCTGCGCCGATGTATACTATCCCCGCCTCATCTAAGTTTCTAAGAGCTTCCTCACCGACATTTGGTATATCTCTTGTTATTTCCTCTGGCCCAAGCTTAGTATCACGTGCAGCGACCTCAAACTCTTCTATATGAACAGATGTAAAAACGTCGTCCCTAGCGACACGTTCAGAGATGAGAATTGAATCCTCATAGTTATACCCATTCCATGGCATAAATGCTACGACAACATTCTTGCCAAGAGCTAGTTCACCCAGATCGGTTGAGGGACCATCGGCAATTACTTCCCCTTTTCCAACTAATTGCCCTACTTTGACTAGAGGACGCTGATTTATGCATGTATTCTGGTTTGACCTCTGGAATTTTCTCAGTCGATATATATCTACACCAGCGTCACCTAGCTCAAGATCATCAGTAGCTCTTACAACTATTCTCTGGGCATCAACCTGGTCGATAACTCCAGCACGCCTCGCCATGATAGCAGCCCCAGAATCTCTCGCGACCACACCCTCCATACCTGTCCCCACCAGTGGTGCTTCTGCGCTAAGCAGAGGCACAGCCTGACGCTGCATATTAGACCCCATTAGAGCTCTGTTTGCGTCATCATTTTCCAAAAATGGTATCAGAGATGCGGCAACAGACACTAACTGTTTAGGGCTCACGTCAATTAAATCCACGCTCTCATTTGGTGCCAAGGTATAGTCACCATTTTGTCTAGTGGAGACTAGATCACTGATGAATTTCCCAGAATTATCCAGCTTAGCGTTAGCCTGAGCAACAGTATGCCGCATCTCTTCGGTAGCGGATAGATAATGGACCTCGTCTGTTACCTGACCGTCCTTTACTATGCGATATGGGGTTTCAATGAAACCATACTTATTAACTCGAGCAAACGTAGCCAAAGAATTTATTAAACCAATATTTGGTCCCTCAGGCGTTTCTATCGGACACATACGGCCATAATGCGTGGCATGAACATCCCTTACCTCAAATCCCGCCCGCTCTCTTGTTAAACCGCCAGGCCCCAAAGCGGAAAGCCTCCGTTTATGGGTAACCTCTGACAATGGGTTGGTTTGGTCCATAAACTGTGACAGCTGACTTGATCCAAAAAACTCTCGAACAGCAGCAGCTGCGGGCTTAGCATTAATCAGGTCCTGAGGCATCACGTTATCTATTTCAACACTAGACATCCGCTCTCTTATTGCTCTCTCCATTCTTAACAGACCAACTCGATATTGATTAGCAAAAGTTTGGGCGGGCACGGGAGAGTTGTGATACCGCTCTTGCCGTGGCTCAGCCAAGTGAGATTTCGTTTTTATGTAAGGTTTATT
>NYSJ01000057.1 GCA_002682975.1 Paracoccaceae bacterium | reverse complement strand
AGGAAGCAGCCGCAGAAGCACCAGCTGANGAANCAGCCGCAGAAGCACCAGCTGANGAANCAGCCGCAGAAGCACCAGCTGAAGAAGCAGCCGCAGAAGCTACTGGAGATAAAAAAGAAGCAANATAAAATTGNACTGACAAGACATGGTATGAACCGTGTCTTGATCAACTAATTTTATCATTNGACTAANCGATTTCATTTTTGGAATTACAAAACCTAGGCCACACAGTGACAGAAAAGNTTAAATTGATATGTGTTGGAGCTATAGCTGGAGCNTTCGGAGTTAAAGGAGAGGTNAGGCTAAAATCCTTTACCTCTAATCCAACTGATATAGCAAACTATGCTCCGTTACTCACAGAAGGCGAGGACAAAAGCTTTGATGTTGTNATCACTGGGCAACTGAAAAATGGNCTCGCTGTCCGTCTGTCGGGTATTGTAAATAAAGAGNACGCAGATCAGCTGAAGGGAACAAAGCTNTTTGTTCCGCGTGACCGATTTCCTATGCTACCAGATGATGAATTTTATTACAGTGACCTTGTGGGTATGATNGTTTATGATACTGGCGGAAACNAAATAGGCATCGTTCATGCTGTTGTAAATCATGGTGCGGGAGATCTGTTGGAAATAAATGGTGAAAAACTAAAGACGAGCGTGATTATTCCATTTACTAAGGAAGCNGTTCCAACAGTGGACATCGAAGCTAGACGTATAGTAACTGATCCTCCAAATGGCCTATTTCCTGGAGACTAACAGTGGTAAAACCGGCTAAATCTCACGGGCTGAAAAGGATAAGTGCAACGGATAAACCGCAATCGCTTATCAAAGATAATGAATTTTTAAACGGCTCATGGAATGTACAGATCATTACTTTGTTTCCTGAAGCCTTTCCTGGAGTGCTAAATTTAAGCCTAACAGGGAAAGCCTTGCAGCATCGGATTTGGACTTTATCTACCATAAATCTCCGCGATTTTGGTGTTGGAAAACATAAAAAGGTAGATGACACTCCNAGTGGTGGAGGGCCAGGACTGGTGATACGAGCTGATGTTCTGGGGCCAGCAATAGAAACAGCATTATCTCGGGCAAAAGGCTCTACGCCATTGGTATACCTTTCACCTCGTGGAAAAACCTTTAATCAATCGCTNGCACAANAATGGTCAAAAAANGACGGNATNATTCTGATATGTGGAAGGTTTGAAGGNATAGATCAACGAGTAATAAATTATTATGAAATTGAGGAAGTTTCCCTAGGCGATTTCGTAATGACTGGAGGGGAGATNGCAGCTCAAGCTATGATTGACGCTACTATCAGATTATTACCAGGCGTATTAGGGAATCAAGACAGCTTAAAGAGNGAAAGNCATAGCAATGGACTTTTGGAACATGATCAGTTCACTCGCCCAGATGATTGGAAGGGACAAAAAGTACCAGAAATTCTNACTTCNGGGCACCANATGAAAATAGAAGATTGGCGAGAAAATCAATCAAAATCAAACACTAANCGGTATCGAGCAGATATGTGGAGAAAAGTTAGACCAGNNAAGAGTANTGACTAAAGTTTNAACGTCAAACAATNNTCNNANCTCTATNAAGTACTTGAAATTTCTTTTTGCTGNTAATATACGCTGCTTTATCCGATCTAAGTTTCACTATGAAANGATTTTGGATGCAATCAGCAGCNTGCTTTTCTTCGGCGNTTATGTTGCACATTGCTTTGAANTTATAATGGTTGTTTTATCTCTTGCGGACTAGCTNATTGTTGGGATCCGAGTGAAGACAAAGAGCTCTTAAACAATTTAACGTCGTGGATAAACCGCGAGTTTCATAGGAGATCAAGATGGATCTTATTGCTACACTAGAGGCCGAACAGGTCGCGGCACTCGGAAAACAAATTCCNGACTTTAAAGCCGGTGATACAATACGCGTTGGGTANAAAGTNACNGAAGGTACAAGGTCACGAGTGCAAAATTACGAAGGCGTNTGCATTAGTCGTAAAAACGGCAAAGGGATAGCNGGCTCGTTTACTGTAAGAAAAATTTCNTTTGGAGAGGGNGTAGAACGTGTNTTTCCACTGCATTCTACAAATATCGAGAGCATNACTGTNGTNAGACGCGGTAGNGTTCGTAGAGCTAAGTTATACTACCTNAGNTCACGCCGTGGTAAATCTGCAAGAATCTCTGAAGACTCAAATTATAAACCAGCNGATAAACAGGCTTAAGGAGTAGTTNTATGAGGAAAGATATACATCCAGAATATCACTCTATCGATGTAAAGCTTACAGATGGNACGATTGTTAAAATGCGGTCTACCTGGGGTAAAGAGGGAGATACACTNTCGTTGGATATTGATCCAAGTTCACANCCNGCNTGGAACGGCGGTAATACGAGGTTAATGGACCANGGCGGACGAGTGTCGAAATTTAAGAAAAAATATGAAGGATTGGGATTTTAGTTGTGATCTCTTCGTAGGCCGCCAATTGGTGGCCTTTTTTATTTGTGTTAGACTATTTTGAAAAATATTATGCTATTAATTGATTTCAAAGACTTCTAAAATGCTAACTCCAAAGTTTTGGTATCCCAAAAATAATAAGATAAATGTTACAAGCTTAACACTCATCCCGGTAGGCTATATTTATTCTCTTCTAACCAAATTTCGGTTCCTCAAGTCTTTTCAACAACGTTTCGACATTCCGGTAGTTTGTATCGGCAATTTGAATGCAGGCGGAACGGGGAAAACTCCAACAACTATAGCAGCAGCCCAATTTCTAATTGAAAGTGGATACAATGTACATCTAATATCAAGTGGCTACGGGGGCACAACGAAAGGGCCGATGTTAGTAAATGCTCAACAACATTCTGCAAGTGAAGTTGGCGATGAGCCACTACTGCTGTCTGCATTTGCTCCTACTTGGGTAGCAAAGGAACGGTCAGCTGCAATCAAAATGGCAATTATTGATGGCGCTCAAATCATTTTACTAGATGACGGTTTTCAAGATCCAAGTGTTTATAAAGATTTATCTATTTTGACGGTTAATGCTAACAAAGGTTTTGGAAATAGACGATGTATTCCCTCCGGGCCGTTAAGAGAAAAGCTAAGCAGTGGGTTGAAAAGGGCAGATTTTTTAATCGCAATTGGAGCTGATGCCTCGCAAGAGCAGTTTATTAAACTACACGAAAGTGATATTAATATACCTCTTGGTAGAGCAAGCCTCGACGTGCTAAATACAGGAATATCTTGGAAAAATACTAAAATTATAGCATTTGCCGGAATTGCTCATCCTGAAAATTTTTTCAATACTCTCCGACTACAGGGGGCTGAACTAATTGAGTGCCACACACTTGGTGATCATCAAAATCTTTCATCAACACTGATTAAACGTTTCATTGAGAACGCCCGAGCGGAGGATGCTCAACTTGTTACCACAGAAAAAGATTACGTACGATTGCCTAGACAATTCAGAAATGAGATAATTACATTGCCAGTTAGACTAAAATTAAGTGAAGATTTGACCTGGAAAAAAATTTTTAATCCTATTTTCAATTATCCGGAAAAATAACTGAATTGTGTTCTCCCAGTTTTGGAGATGGTTTGTCTAAATTTAATTCACTTTCACTAAATCTTATAGGGCTACGAATACTGGGTATACCGTCTAAACTTAGTTTCATTCCCCGATGGATTATTTGTTTATCTGAAAAAACTTCGTCTAATGAATTAATTGGTCCAGCTGGAATACTGGTAACCTCACATCGCTTTAAGAGTTTTGNCTTTTTCCAATTTCTTGTTTTGCGACTTAGAACCTCGTCTAGCTCATGCCGGTTTTCAACGCGCTTCGCGTTAGACAGAAATTTAGGATTTTTACCAAGTTCTGGACATTGAAGAACATCACATAGCCGCTGGTATTGTTGGTCATTTCCTGTTGCAATAATAATATGACCATCGGAACATTCAAAAACCTGATAAGGACTGAGGTTTGGATGGAAATTGCCCATTCTACCTGGAGAATTTCCCGTCGATAAATAATTCATGCCTTGATTTGCTAAGATAGCAACTGCAGAATCCAAAAGCGACATATCAATGTGCTGACCGACGCCAGTTTCCTTACGTTGATGTAATGCCGCTAGAATTGCGGTAGACGCGTATATTCCAGTAAAAATATCCGTTATGGCAACGCCAGTCTTCAATGGTGGCCCATCTGGTTCACCAGTTATTGACATCAGCCCAGACATCCCCTGAATAATATAATCATACCCAGCTCTAGTGGCATATGGACCATCCTGACCAAATCCAGTTATAGAACAGTATATAAGTGCTTTATTCTTAGTCTTCAGGCTTTCGTAATCTAGGCCGTATTTTTTTAAACCTCCAACCTTGAAGTTCTCTATTAAAATATCCGACTCTTTCACCAATTTCTTGATGCGTTCTTGACCTTGAGAGGTACTTAAATCAACAGTTATACTTTTCTTACCTCGATTACATCCATGGAAATAGGCAGCAGACAGGTCATTATCTCTTTCTATAAAAGGAGGACCCCATTTGCGCGTGTCATCACCTTCCTCTGACTCAACTTTGATGACTTCAGCTCCCAGATCCGCCAGTAATTGTCCTGCCCAGGGGCCCGCCAAAATGCGAGCTAATTCAACAACTTTTATTCCCTTAAGTGGACCAACCATTATTGCAAAATTTTCCTATCAATAATCGCTGAAAATTCCTCATAGTTCATATTGGAAAATTTTTCTCCATTAATTAAAAAAGATGGTGTCGACTTAACGTCGTCATTTGATGAATTCTTTTTGAACCATTCGACTAGAGCACGCAATTTTTCTGTATCTTCAAGACAATTGTTAATTCTTTCATCATTTAGACCAGCTACTTTTGCCAGTTTTGATAGCTCCGAAACAATTGCTGTATCCTCACCTGCTCGAGCCCATTTTTCTTGAGATTTGTATATAAGGTCAGTTAAGCCAAAGAATTTCTCTGGGCCAGCGCAGCGAGCTATCATAGAAGCCCATAGACCATATTTATCGAAGTAAACCTCCCGGTAAGTAAAGCGAACATGACCAGTTTCGATATAATTCTCTTTTAGCTTTGGATAAACATCGGTATGAAAAGTTGCACAATGTGGGCAAGTATAAGAAGCGTATTCTACAATATCTATCTTTGCATTATCGCTGCCTATTACCATATCAGTAATCGCTATTTCAGGATTTTCATCAGCAAAAGCAATTAATGATGAATAATTTTCATTCTTATTTGCACTGTTTTTTACATCTGGCTGATTAAGCCAAAAGATGACCCCTATGGCGAAAAAAATAAATACTGTATTTCTTATAAGTTTAAATCCCATGTGATTGCCTTCTAGATTATTTGAGTTTTGTTAATACTTTTTCTTCCAGATCTGCAAGAGCTGCTCTCAACTCTTTATCTTTCACGTCTTCTATCTGTTTACTTGATTTTACCCTCATATTAGTGTTGGGCAAATTCGTGTTTAGATATTGGTCTTTACCAGTTTCGCTGAAATTCTTCTGCTCAAAGCCCGTTTCAGCGGTTTGTGTAATCTTTATTCTTGCTATGGCATTATACCCATATGCTGCGTTTACTTTTTCCCTGATTTGATGTTTTAGCATTTCAACTTCCAGGGCATAAGGTCCAGTAGTTAATATAGTTAGCGTGGCACCTAATCCTCCAGAGGCAAAACTAATTTTTACCGGATATGTTTTTTCTGCAAGACCGACACCCACAAAACTGCTCCAATGAGTAAGTAATCTAGACTCTGCAAAACCTCTT